>DAOTVW010000135.1:0-1744 GCA_034436035.1 Anaerolineales bacterium | reverse complement strand
CTTTGGTCATAATATTGATAGCTGGCTCCGCCGCCAGAAACTATGAATGGACCATCTCCTATATTACCAATTCCATATGCTTGCAACTTAAAGATAGGTGCCGTCGTCCCGATACCGACGTTGCCGCCGTCTTTAAGATATAGGTAAGGAGAAAAGGTGGTGCCTGCCAAATCTAAACGTCCGAGGGCAAGTCCATAACCTGACCCATCTGATTGATACCAAATTCTTCCTTCATCTGGATAGCCAGTATCGAAACCCATTTGCCAATTACTTGTCTTCATACTGAATCTCTTTACCGGACTCGTCGTCCCGATGCCGACGTTGCCATTTGTTGTAATTACCATCCTATCGCCAGAACGATATTGACTACCATCCCATCTTACCGTCCAAAATCGAATATCTCTATAATAAGAGCTGCCATTGGGGTTAGGATTAGTTGCATATATACCACCTCCGATATATCCATTTTGAACAAAATTAATACCTCCTATAAAAGTAGGTTGAAGAGGAGAGGGACTGCCAGATATTTGGCGATTAAGCGATATTTGTGCTGTGCCTGGAACCGTAGCGCCCACAATATCGTTAAATTCACTATAATCTCCCCATGTCCCACTATTTACTATATCCAACTTCGCCCCCGGTCCCGTCGTCCCGATGCCGACGTTACCGGTGCCACTTGGCAAAAGAGCAATAGAGGTATTTGCGGAGCTTGCTTCTAAAGTAATTAAACTTGTTCCATAACTAAGTCGCCCAATGGAACTGCTTCCATTCCCGTACCTTATAACCCCCGAAACATCCAATTTATCATTCGGGCTCGTCGTCCCGATGCCGACATTGCCGTTCTCTTGAATTGTCACCGTGTCCCCGCCAGTTTGCGTTCCTAATCTCACTTGGTCATTTGTACTGTCCCATTTCATATAACCATAATCTCCAGCCCCTAAAGTATCCCCTATTACGAACCGTGGATTATTGCCGGAATAAGTCAAATAGATTTCTCCGCCCTGCACATCTAACTTCGTAGAAGGACTCGTCGTCCCGATGCCGACGTTGCCAGTGAAATAATTGTTAGCATTTATTGTGGAACGAACTAATCCTCCCAAAACTGAGTTATCAGGAACTGAAGTTAAAGTATCGTAAGCGCTGAGACTAGTTAATAATGAAACACTCCAATTATTCAAAGCGTTTTCAGTTGCGCCACTCCATCCAAGGCTTACTTTTGATACATAAATCGACGGATAATTCCAAGAAGTAGAGGTATCACCTAAAATAATTGCTACTTTACTATCTGATGTTCTTTTGGCAAAATATATAGGAAACTTTTTCCCACACATATTAACATATCCTGTGTTAGTAAAACCATAACTAACGAATGAATATCCTCCTATAATGAGTTTGCATGAAGCATCATTACCTGACATGCTTCTCAAATCAACGTCCATTTGAATAAAAGTAGGATCTGCATAATTGATATTTGTTTGAATAACAATTGCGCCAGTCTCGCTACCAGTAGTACTTTTCCAACTGGCAATATTTTCACCTATTACATTGTACGACTCGGATTGGGGAAACCACTTATCTCTAAAACGTGTTATTCCATTAACATCTAATTTATATCCCGGACTCGTCGTCCCGATGCCGACGTTGCCACCAGCCTGAATAAACAGTGCAGAAACAGTTGTGGTACCTGGAGTAGTTTGTGAAGGACTAACTTGAAAATCTAACCCTCCATTATAACCGCCGTAAT
>DAOTVW010000134.1:0-13503 GCA_034436035.1 Anaerolineales bacterium | reverse complement strand
CTCTTGTTAGGTAAAAAACCTCCCATTCCCGATTATCCTTTGTGCGTGGAATGTAAACTGAAAGGGAATGTATGCCTGTACACAAAGGGAGAAGTTTGTTTAGGACCGGTAACCCGCGCAGGGTGTGGTGCAATTTGCCCCAGTTATGGAGCTTCTTGCGAGGCATGCCGCGGGTTCATTACCAATCCTAATGACAATTCCATGCGGGAAGTACTAGCGGAGGCTGGTTTGACAGTGGAAGACATCACCTCCATCTATACGATGTTTACCACTTACCAGGTACGTGAGAAATTACAGCAGAAAGGGTAAAAGCATGAGTAAAAGAATTGATGTTCATCACGTCACCAGGGTAGAGGGTCACGGCAATATTGTCGTGGAGGTAGAAAACGGCAATTTAACCACTTGCCGTTTCGAAGTGGTTGAAACACCCCGTTTCTTTGAAGCAATGTTGTTGGGCAGGCCATATCACGAAGCCTCGCACATCACCAGTCGCATATGTGGAATCTGCGCCACCGGTCATGCCACTGCTTCATTGCGGGCAACAGAAAAAGCGCTTGGCGTTACATTGAGCGAGCAGAGTTGGTTATTGCGGAAACTGACCTTTCACGGCGAAATCCTGGATAGCCACATTCTGCATGTGTATATGTTAGTTGCTCCAGACTTCTTGGGCGTAGGTAGTGTAATCCCATTAGTCAATACCCATCCTGAAGTGGTTTTGCGCGCGTTGAGGATGAAAAAATTGGCTGGCGATATTTGCGCTGCTGTGACTGGGCGTCATACGCATCCCATTGCAATGACAGTTGGTGGTTTCACCCATTTCCCAACCACAGCAGAGCTGGAAAGCTTACACAAGCGCCTGGTTGAGTCGCGCAAAGACCTTGATGCGACAGTGGAACTATTCTCCAAATTATCTTGGCCTGAATTCGAGCGCGATACAGAGTATGTTTCCTTGAGCAAACCAGACGAATATGCATACATTGATGGAGATATTGTCACCACGGATGGGGTGCGTGTGCCACCAGAGAGATACAAAGAAGTCACGAATGAATTTTTAGTACCGCATTCGACTGCCAAATTCACGCGTAATAAACGTGAATCGCTGATGGTGGGTGCTCTAGCCCGTTTCAATAACAATTATGACCAGTTACACCCCAAGGCAAAAGAAGCTGCCACCGCTTTAGGGATGAAACCCAAAGTGACCAATACGTTCCTCAACTCTGCTGCCCAGGTGGTTGAAATTGTTCATTCAACCGAAGATGCAATTCTGATCATCGAGAAATTATTGGAGCGCGGTATCCAGGCGGAAGAACCCGCCCCGGTGACCCGTATGCCTGGCGAAGGAGTTGGTGTTGCAGATGTTCCTCGTGGTATGCTCATCCATCATTATCAAATAGGTGAGGATGGCCGAATCACGGGAGCAAATTGTATCATCCCGACCAATCAAAATATCAATAATTTAGAGCATGATATGCGGGTGTTAGTACCCCAAGTGATGCATAAAGATCAGGAAGCGATGCGCCTGGATTTGGAAATGCTAGTGCGTGCCTATGATCCCTGCATCTCTTGCAGTGTGCATGTCTTAACAATTAAATAAACAGCCAATCTAATCTGGCAGTCTGCACGTGCCTCAAGAACCATCATCTCCTTTGACGGAAAAGAAGACCCTCATTATTGGGTTAGGCAATATCTTGAAAGGAGATGATGGCATTGGGGTACGAGTGGCAGAGATCCTCTCGCAGCGTGAACTCCCCGCGGGAGTTGCGGTCGAGGAAGTTGGGACACCGGGCATTGACTTGATGAACCGTTTTGAGGGTTGGCAGAAAGTAATCCTTGTCGATGCGGTTCAAATGGGTGCGAAACCAGGAACGTGGAGACGTTTTTCACCTCAAGATGTGCGGTTGATTGCCAACGGAAATGTTTTGTCATTGCACGAGCCTGATCTTGCCAGCGTTTTGGAATTGGCTCAAGCCTTGAATATGTTACCAGATGAAATTGTGATTTATGGTGTTGAACCGCAAGATCTAACCTTTATGGCACCCTTAAGTTCACCTGTTGAGGCTATAATTAATGTTATAGCCGAACAAATTCTATCAGAGATATGGAAGTGAAGAGCATGAGCAAAAAGCATATATTAATTATTGATGATGATCCAGACCAGCGGTTAACTGTCCGCTTACCATTAGAGGCAGCCGGCTATCAGGTCTCTGAAGCAAAAAGCAGTGAAGAAGGGCTAGAAATGGTTAAAAAGGTTAAACCAGACTTGATTGTGCTGGATGTGATGATGGACACCACAACAGCCGGATTTCAAGTCGCCCTTGCCCTACACAGTCCGGATGAAAATTCAGAATATAAGGAATTTCGCCACACACCGATTATCATGTTAACGGCAATTCACTCCACCACACCGCTGCGTTTTGCGCCAGATGCAGACTATCTGCCGGTGGAACATTTCCTTGAGAAACCGATTGATCCTGAGGTTTTGTTGGCTAAAGTTAAGGAACTCTTACCAGAATAATTTTATTAGAGGTATGAATGGGAGTTCCCTACTCAGATGGAGATCAAACTAACCGGGCGGTTTCGGGTTCTTCCAGGATAAGTAGTACACGTAATCTGGTAAATGCGGAGCTGGTTGCCAGTGTATCCTGGCTGATAAAGCTGCGTTGGATTGCTGGCATCGGGGTTCTGATTGCCACCTTCGTTGTTCAATATATCTTTCATTTAGGAGCGCCGTTTGCTATGCTGTATAGCATCGGCGTTTCTATTTTACTCTATAACCTATATTTTTATATCAGCGAGCAACGAGCAAAAAAAAGCGGCAAATCGGAAACATATTATCAAAAGCTCACGATTTGGCAAACCACCCTAGACTGGATTGCCATGACTTTACTTTTTCATTATTCGGGGGGTATAGAAAGCCCAGCGATTTGGTATTTCATTTTCCATATTATCATTGCCGCCATCTTTTTCCCGCTTCGGTTGGCTTTCATTTTCTCGATTTTGGCAATCATATTCGTCGGTGGGACGACATTCTTGGAGTATGCTGGTCTCATACCCCATCAAGCGCTTTATGGCTTTTTGCCCCAGCCATTATATCAGCAGCTATTGTATGTCTTTGGAGTATTAGGATTTTTTTCCAGCACTGCAGTGATTGTAACCTTTTTAGTTGGGACAATCCAGAATCGGTTGCGTCAACGCGAAACGGAAGTCATTGAATTAACCGAGAGTTTGCAGCGTACGACGAGACGGCTTCAAGCGCTCAATGAAGGAGCGAAAATCGTTGGCTCAACTTTGGAACTGCAACAGGTGTTAGAACGCCTGGTAGAGACGACCGCCAAAGCAATGGAAGTGCGCGCTTGTTCAATTCGGATGCTGGATAAAAGTGGACGCTTCCTTGAGCCGGTCGCTGTATATGGTTTAAGCCAGACCTATATCAATAAAGGTCCCGTAGACGCATTGACGAATCTATTAGCAAGAGAAACTCTTTCTGGTAAAGTGGTCAATATCCCTAATGCCCCAGAAAGTCCTTTATTGCAATATCCGGAAGAAGCGCGCGCAGAAGGGATTAAATCCATGTTATCTGCCCCATTAGTTGGCAAGAATGGACCATTGGGGATTTTACGGGCATATGCTGTTGAACAAAACCGGTTTACAAAGGAAGATGAAGAGTTTATCAGTGCCATCGCTGCTCAAGGAAGCATAGCGATCGAAAATGCAATTGCATACCAAGGTATGCAGGAACTGGATAAGATGAAAAGTCAGTTCATCCACATGGTCACCCATGAGTTGCGTTCGCCGGTAAGTGTTACGAAAAGTTTATTGCGCACCATTACCGCCGGCTATGCGGGTGACTTGAATGAACAACAGCGCGATATTTTAGAGCGTGCAGTACGAAGAATCGAATATCTTCAAAAATTGGTGGATGATTTATTAGATCTCGCTGCGGGAAAGGCTCAACCAAAACTCCTTGAAAAACCCGCTCCAACGGAATTAGTCGCACTAATTCAAAAGGTAATGGCACGTTTTGAAATACCCGCAAAAGAGAAAGCTATTACCCTTGAATTTAATAATCAGTGTAACTGTGATGAAATCAAAGTTTGTGCCACCCCAGAAGGTGTAGATCGTATTTTGAACAATCTTTTATCCAACGCGGTGAAATATACTTTGAATGGTGGAAAAGTTACACTTTCACTGGATCGCTTGGATGGTGAAATTCATATTGTTGTACAAGATACCGGCATTGGAATCCCTGAAGAGGCATTGCCCCATCTGTTTCAAGAATTTTATCGAGCGCCAAATGCAAAAGCAATTGAAACGGAAGGGACCGGTTTGGGTTTATCGATCATCAAAGACATCATTGAACGCTTTGGGGGTCGAATTACGGTTGAGAGTAAACTGGGTGAGGGAACTACTTTCCATGTTTTTCTTCCCTTAGCCCGTTCTACCTAATTATATTAACTCGCCATTGGAGAAGATCATGATGACCAATCAAATCATGGAAGAAAAGTTTGATTTAAGACCATTAACAGAAATTCTCGAGCAATATCGCAATCAAAAAGGGGCAGTGATTCCGATATTACAGCGCGTACAAGAAGCATATGGTTATTTACCAAAACCAATTCTGAATGAGATTTCAAAGCGAACGCGTATACCATTAAGCCGCTTGTTAGGTGTAGCAACCTTTTACGCCCAATTCCGATTAGAACGCAGGGGCAGGCATCTAATCCGCGTTTGTGATGGAACTGCCTGTCATGTGCGGGGGGCACGTAAGACAATCGATATCATAAAAGAACAGCTAGATACACCGCCGGGTGGTAGCTCACCGGATTACAAATACTCTATGGAAATAGTGTACTGCGTTGGTTCATGTAGTTTAGCTCCAGTTGTGGTTGTGGATGATAAAGTGTATGGGCAAACTGTCCCCGACAAACTGGTGCGCCAATTAAAGCGGCTTGAATAAATGGAGGAGGCAGCGATGGGTAAATTGAATAGTGTGGCTGAATTAGTGGATTTCCAGCAGCGCGTCAAACGCGAACTCCAGGAAGTGAAACAGAAACGCATTATTATTACTGTCGGTACTGGCACTTGTGGTCTAGCAGCTGGCGCTGGTGAAACTTTAGAACAAATTCGCATTGAACTCGAGAAAAGAAATATCGATGCCATGATCAACCGCGTGGGATGTATTGGTATCTGCGTGCGGGAACCGCTGGTGGATGTGCAATTACCCGGTCAACCACGCATTACTTATGCTAATGTAAAACCACCCATGGTGGCTCGCATTATAGATGAGCATATTCTGGCTGGGCAACCAGTTCAAGAATGGGTGTTGGGTGTTGTGCCAGAAGAGTGGTAAAGATGAACGGAGAAAACAGCGGTATGGATAACAATACAACAATGTTCTTAGGTGCAAATGCTCTACCTCGATATACTGATTTGCCCTTTTATAGCAAACAATATCGAATAGCATTGAAAAATTGTGGCATTATTAATCCGGAACGAATTGAAGAGTATATTGCCAGGGACGGTTATCGAGCCTTAGCTCATGCATTGACGGAAATGACCCCTGATGAAGTCATTGGTGTGATGAAAGATTCAAAATTGCGTGGGCGGGGTGGAGCAGGATTTACAACCGGAATCAAGTGGGAATTTGCCCGCCGTTCACCTCAGCGTCCAAAATATGTCATCTGTAATGCTGATGAAGGGGATCCGGGCGCATTTATGGATCGTTCCATTCTGGAAGGGGATCCGCATAGTGTTATTGAAGGAATGGCAATTGCAGCCTATGCCATCGGTTCTGAAGAAGGATATATCTATTGCCGGGCAGAATATCCATTAGCCATTGAACACTTGAAAATCGCCATCCAACAAGCCCAAGAGTTAGGATTATTAGGAGAGCATATCTTAGGGACGGATTTTAATTTCAGACTTTTTATAAAAGAGGGAGCAGGCGCTTTTGTCTGCGGAGAAGAAACTGCTCTGATGGCTTCGATAGAGGGAAGGCGCGGAGAACCGAGACCTCGCCCTCCGTTCCCGGCTGTCTCCGGCTTATGGAATAAACCATCCAATGTGAATAATGTAAAAAGTTATGCCATGACGCCCCAAATTATATTAAACGGGGCGGAATGGTTTGCCAGCATTGGAGCGGAACGTTCACCGGGTACCGCCATTTTCGCTTTAACCGGCCGCATCAATAACACTGGCTTGATTGAGATTCCCATGGGCACAACATTGCGTGAAATCATCTTTGATATTGGCGGTGGTGTCCCTGGAGGAAAACAATTCAAAGCGGTTCAAACTGGTGGTCCCTTGGGTGGTTGTTTGCCTGCCGAAGCGTTGGATACGCCGGTTGATTTCGATTCATTAGTAAAGGCTGGAGCAACGATGGGTTCGGGGGGGATGATTGTCGTGGATGAAGATACCTGCATGGTGGAATTTGCAAAGTACTTCTTGACGTTCGCTTCAGCAGAATCATGTGGTAAATGTGTCCCATGCCGAATTGGGGGCAGACGCTTATTGGAGATTCTCACCCGCATCAGTAATGGCGAGGGAAAACCAGAAGATTTAGATGAGATCGAATATATTTCTCGAAATATGAAAGAAGCTTCTCTCTGCGCTTTAGGGCAATTAACCCCAGGCCCGGTAATGGCATCGTTGAGATTCTTTAGAGCGGAATATGAAGCGCATATCTACGATAAGAAATGTCCCGCTAAGGTATGCAAGGGTTTAATCACGTATTCGATAATTCCTGAAAAATGCACTGGTTGTATGGTTTGTGCTAGAAATTGTCCTTCTGGAGCGATTACAGGGGAAAAAGGAAAGGTTCATGTGATTGATCCAGAAATTTGTGAACGCTGTGGTATCTGCGTTGAAGTTTGTAAATTTGATGCCATCATGGTGGAATAAAATTTGTGTTATGATGTGAATAGATTGAGGAGAATTATCCATGGAAACAGCCAATATTGTCATAGATGGGAAAAAAATCCAAGCCCGTTACGGTCAAACAATACTGCAAGCTGCAAGGGAAAATGGAATCGAGATTCCGGTATTATGCGATCACCCAGCATTGCCTCCAGAAGGTGCTTGCCGGGTTTGCTTAGTGGAAATTGAAGGTCAACGCGCTCTTCAAACCTCGTGCACGTTTCCGGTTTCAGAAGGATTAGTTGTCCGTACACGTTCACCGAAGGTGCTGGAGGCGCGTAAGTTTTCATTGGAATTAATCGTTTCCGATCATCCTCTTGATTGCATGACCTGTGAAGCTACTGGAAATTGTGAATTACAAAATTTAGCGTATGAGTATGGCGTAAAGGGCGACCGGTATAATGGAGAAAAACATCAGTATCCAATTGATGATTCGAACCCATTTATTATTGTTGATCGAAATAAATGTATCCTCTGCCGACGATGCGTGCGCGCTTGCACGTATATTAATGGAGTAGAGGCTATCAGCGTTTTCTATCGTGGATTTAATTCGTATATAGGGTTTGGCGCAGATAGCACTATGCAAGATAGCCCATGTGAATTTTGTGGGAGTTGCGTAGAAGTATGTCCTACAGGAGCCCTTTGGCCAAAGATGACGGTTGGTAAGGGGCGGCCCTATCAGTTGGAAAAAATCCAAACGGTATGTTCTTATTGCGGCGTGGGTTGTCAAATTGAATTGCAGGTACGTAATAATCAAATTGTCAATGTCGTGGGTGTTCCAAATGCCCCGGTAAACAATGGCTTTACCTGTGTGAAAGGGCGGTTTGGTTATGATTATGTTCATCACCCAGACCGTTTGAAAACCCCCAAAGTACGCAAATATTTGCTAGATGGAGGGCAGAAAACCGGGAAAGATCGGGGAGAATGGGTCGATGTTGACTGGGATACAGCCTTGGACATAGTCAGCCGAAAATTGATTGAAACCCGAAGTAAATATGGTGCAGATAGTATTGGTTTACTTACTTCGGCTAAGTGTACGAATGAAGAAAATTTCCTGATGAGCAAATTGGCTCGTCAAGTGATTGGGACGAATAATATCGACCATTGCGCCCGTCTCTGACACTCCAGCAGTGTGGCCGGTCTGGCCATTTCCTTCGGCAGTGGTGCAATGTCCAACTCGATTGAGGATGTGACAAAAGAAGCAAAAGCATTCTTTGTGATTGGGTCGAATACCACCGAACAGCATCCAATCATTGGGATGAAGATTCGCCAAGCGGTAAAACAGCGCGATGCAAAACTGATTGTGGCTGATCCCCGCCAGATACCATTAGCCGATTTTGCAACCTTACATATTCGGCATCAACCTGGGACAGATATTGCATTGATCAATGGAATAATGCATATTATCCTTCAAAATGGCTGGGAAGATCAAGCTTTTATTGAGGAACGAACGGAAGGATTTGCAGAATTCAAAGAGGTAGTAGAAAAATATACCCCGCAATTAACCGCGGAGATTACCGGTGTGCCAGAGGAAATGCTCTATGAGGCAGCAGAAATTATGGGAAAAAATAAACCCATGGCAGTCTTATGGGCGATGGGTATTACCCAGCACACTACTGGCGTCTATAATGTGATGAGCCTGGCGAATTTGCAGATGCTTTTGGGAAATATGGGTGTTCCTGGCGGTGGGGTGAATCCACTGCGCGGCCAAAATAACGTACAAGGCGCATCGGATATGGGTGGGTTGCCGAATGTTTATTCCGCTTATCAACCGGTGACGAGTGAGGAAGCTGCGCACAAATTCGGTCAGGCCTGGGGGGCTACGATGTCGACTCAAGTTGGTTTGACCGTCACGGAAATGATCCCGGGTATTTTGGAAGGTAAAATCCATGCATTATATATCATGGCAGAAGATCCCCAGATGAGCGACCCGGATTCCAATCATGTCCGTGAATGCCTTGAGGCTTGTGATTTCATTGTGGTACAGGATATTTTCTACACCGAGACAGCTCCTTATGCCGATGTGATCTTACCTGGATCGAGTTTTGCAGAGAAAAACGGCACCTTCACGAATACGGAGCGGCGCATCCAACTAGTCCGTCAAGCAATTCAACCTTTAGGCGATTCACGTCCGGATTGGAAGATCCTGACTGATTTAGCGAACCGAATGATTGCATTGATGGAAGAAAATGGGGAACGGAAAATAAATTTGGAATCGCCACATGCGCAATGGAATTATCAACATCCCTCGCAGATTATGCAGGAAATTGCAGCACTTACCCCTAGTTATGCGGGCGTGACGTTCGAACGTTTAGAACGAGGGGAGACTTTTCAATGGCCAGTTCGCGACACCACTCACCATGGAACACCGATACTGCATGTAGGTAAATTTGCGAGAGGTTTAGGAAAATTTGCACCTGTTGAACACATTCCACCCGCAGAAATGCCCGATCAAGAGTATCCAATGATCCTATCGACAGGACGGGTGCTTTATCATTGGCATGGTGGAGAAATGAGCCGTCGCTCGCAAGGTTTACTGGAAATTTATCCAAAGCCATTAATTGAGTTGAACCCACAAGATGCAGAAAAAATAGGTATTAATGGTCAACGGCGAGTTCGGGTAAGTTCCCGTAGAGGAAGTATCGAAGCGGAAGCATGGGTGACGGATCGGGTTCTGCCCGGCATGATTTATGCGAATTTTCACTTTCCAGAGGCTTCTGCGAATGTGTTGACGATAGCTGCTTTAGACCCGATTGCCAAGATACCCGAATATAAGGTGTGCGCGGTTAAAGTAGAATTAGCCGATTGATATGTGATGGGAGATGATATGGACATCCGAAAGATATATGAATACGCCCTTCAAAGGGAATACGAAGGAAAGCGCTTTTTCGAAGAAAATGCTGCACGTTTAAATCAAGCCTCAGCGGTAGGTGCATTCAAAGCATTGGCAATGGAAGAGCAGAAACATATTTACTTTATTCAAAATCAATTAAAAGCATTAGAGGAAGGGAAACCAGCTGACCTGAATAGCGGTTTGGAAATGCAAAAAGCCGGCTTTTTCTCCCAACGAGCTGAAAAAGAAATGCTCGATCAAACGGTTACCGAAGCAATGCTACCCGACCTCCCTGTTTTAAGAATGGCATATTTAATTGAGCGGGATTTCTCGGAGTTTTATGAGATGATGGCGAATCAAACCGAAGGAGAAGCGCGGGAAGTATTGCAACTATTGGCAGGTTGGGAGCGCACTCATGAGGCATTGTTCAAGAAGATGCATGATGCCCTTTTTGAACTTTATGCGAAAATGCCCTGGGGTGGATGATAATAGATTGATTACTTAAATGAAATGGTCAACAATGATGGAAAAATGTCCGAAATAACCCTTGCAAAAATTCTTGTTATCGATCAGGATGGTGATTTCTACCCGTTTGCCAACCAAACATTAGCGCCTCTTGGTTATGAACTGGACTTAGTAGATAGTTTAGATAGCGCAATGGATGAGATAGATCAGCAATGGCCTGATTTAATTATCGAGGATATTGATTTTCATGATCGTAAGAAACACCTTGATTTTGGTGAGCGTATCCATCATGACCCAATACTACGTTTCTTGCCAATTATTCATATCATCAATGAAGAAATAGCTGATACACAAAAAATTACTGGTGAAGAAGAACCCCATTATCTCGCAGCTTGTTTGAAAAAACCGTTCTCCCCTGATGCATTGTCTCATATAATTAGTGAGGTGTTGGAAAAGAGGAAATAAAGCATGGAAATTAAATCCACCACAAAGGACACGCATCACCAGATGGTGCGGGATCCCCAAAAGCAAGCCATGCTATTGGCGGCACTTTACATCGCCCAGGAACAATTTGGCTGGCTGAGTGATGAGGCACTACAACGGGTAGCCGATCGGCTTGATTTGCCAATTGGTAAAGTTAAAGCTACTGCCAGTTTCTATACTATGTTCAAATTAGAACCACAAGGGAAATATCGCATTCAGGTTTGTGAAGGGCTTTCCTGTTATCTTGCTGGCGGGGCAGAACCGATTATTGATTATGTAAAGAAGAAACTCAATCTACAACCTGGGGAAACAAGTGCCGACGGTAAATTCACCTTGGAAGTAGTGGAATGCCTGGCTGCTTGCGGCAGTGCTCCGGTGTTAAAAATAAATGATGAGCTCTATGAACATCTTACTTTCGAGGATATTGATCGCTTGATAGAGAAATTAGAAGAAGAAGCATAGAAAACGAGAGAGTATGTTTGAACCGGTTTTAACTCGCAATATCCATCGCCCCGATTCGGAAAAGATCATCACGTATCTGGCGAATGGAGGCTATGAAGCAGTGCGTTTAGCATTAACGAAATCGCCTCAGGAAATCATTGACATGGTGAAACGGTCTGGGCTACGGGGACGAGGTGGCGCGGGATTCCCAGCTGGTGTTAAGTGGAGTTTCATGCCTAAAGATCCTAATGTTCCCAAAATTGTGGCAGTCAATACCGATGAAGGGGAACCCGGAACCTTTAAAGATCGCGAGTTGGTGGAACGCGACCCGCATCAAATCATCGAAGGGGTGATTATTGCTAGTTATGCGGTGGGAGCAAACCGTGCCTATGTCTATATTCGGGGGGAATTCTTCCTCGGGGTTAAACGCTGGATCAAAGCAATTGCAGATGCGTATGAGCATGGATTCTTAGGGAAAAATATCCTTAATTCGGGTTTCGATTTGGATATGTCGGTACATCGCGGAGCCGGTGCGTATATCTGTGGGGAAGAGACCGCCATGCTAGAATCTTTGGAGGGAAAGCCAGGTAATCCCCGCTTAAAACCGCCTTATCCTGCCCAAAAAGGGTTATTCGGATTGCCAACCTTGGTGCATAATATTGAAACACTCGCCTGCATCCCGCATATCGTATTACGCGGGGCAGAGTGGTTTGCTGGGATTGGAACAGAGGAAAGCAAAGGGCCTAAAATCTATTCGGTCAGTGGGCATGTAAAAAAGCCCGGAAACTATGAATTACCCCTTGGCACAACCATCCGTGAGATCATTTATGAACATGCTGGTGGGGTAAGAGATGGACATCAACTTAAAGCGGTTATTCCGGGTGGTGCATCTACACCGGTCATCACACCGGAATATCTCGATACGCCAATGGGATTTGAAACCCTGCCACGCGTCGGTAGCCAGTTAGGGACAGGGGCGATGATTGTGATGGATGATACCACCTGCATGGTCGAAGTCGCTCGTCGTCTGACAAAATTCTTTGCCCATGAGTCCTGCGGGCGATGTGTTCCTTGCCGGTTAGGTTCTCACCGTTTGTATGAAATATTAGATCGGATTGAACATGGCAAAGGACGCGTACAAGATTTACAATTAATAGATGAATTAACCAACGGGATCGATGGAAAGACATTTTGCCCGATGGGTGGTGCTTTAGTGAATCCCGCTCGTTCCACATTATTTCATTTTCGTGAAGAATATGAGTTTCACATCAAAAACAAAAGGTGTATGGTTTAGATAAACGGATCCCTTTGAAGGAGAGATTGTTATGGCAAAGATATTAATCGTTGACGATGACCCGGATTTTGTCGAAGCAACCCGCTTGGTTTTAGAAAAAGCCGGGCATTCTACACTAAGCGCAGCAAGTGGAAATGAATGCTATAAAAAAATGAAGGAAGAAAAACCCGACCTGGTGATTTTAGATGTCATTATGGATACGGTTTTGGATGGATTAACCGTCACCCAACGCATTCATGATGATGATGAAATCAATCAAATTCCAATCATTATGGTCACTTCTATAGCGAATACCGACTATGCTCAACTTTTCCCAACCGATGAGTATATCCATATCAATGCTTTTATGAGTAAACCAGTTGCACCTGCTGATCTCATCCGACAGGTGAATAAATTACTCAAGCAATAATCCATTATTGCCCCCACTTTATAGGTGAAGCGTGGAAAAAATTAGGATCGGGGGCGTTATTGTTCATAAAAATTTGGTAAGAATCCAGGCAAGCGCCAATCAGGGTGTTGATCTTGCAACAGGATTGCTTACTGCTTTCGCAAATAAAAAAATCAATATCCAATTTATCGTTCATCTATTAGATGCAAGTAATCGAGATCAATTGATACTCGCTATAGATCAGGAAGATGTCCAAACCGCTTTTAAACATGTTTGTGAACTGCAAAGGGAGAAAATTGTAACTCATTTCTTTATTCAACAGGATTGTGCCTTGGTAGGTATCCATGGACCTGATTTTAGACTGCGTGCGGGTATTGCTGGTTTGTATTTGCAAACTTTGCGGAATCATGGGATTGGCGTCACGGCAATCAGTACATCTATATCAACTTGCGCTGTACTTATCTCAGCCAATCAAACCGAAGCAGCATTCCAGGCAATTGGAACAGTTTTCGATTATCCTCCAATAAGATGAAAGCTTTTTTTTTAGAGACAAGGACGTTTATATCCATTTTGGCAGGTTAACACGGAGGGAATTGTGCAACGATTAATTCACAAAGTCTTTCCTGCTCCATTTGAATTTACCTTAGTGGTCGCTTTTTCTTTTGTTGCTGCTTTATCCATTGG
>DAOTVW010000133.1:0-5880 GCA_034436035.1 Anaerolineales bacterium | reverse complement strand
CCCCCGAGATATTCGTGGCGACATTGGACAACGATAAAACGTATGTATACAACCGTGAAACGGGGTTGTTGACCAAAGGGAACGTCCATTTGGAAAGTGATGCACGCAGAGCAGCGGAAGAAGCCATCCGCCAAGCTGCCATTACTGATGGTATTCTCGATCTGGCAAAAAACAATGCCGAAAGCTATCTCATCCGTTTATTCCTGGCGCTGGGTTATCGCGATGTAGTTTTTCAGTAAACTTTCGTATTGCCTATAACATTGTACAGACAGGATTTACAAGATGAACACGATTGGTATAAGGTTTCGATACACGGCGAACGGCACTCGACCCGTGGCAATCCGTTGATTGAGTGTTGTACTGAGCTTGTCGAAGATGCTGTCGACACCCCACTGATTGAGCTCCGTCGAAACTCTGGGATTGAGCTTGTTGAAACCCGTTGGTCATTTCGGAAATATCTGGGCTTTGCGAAATGAATTTCGCAGTACTGCTTGTATCCCGAAATTTATTTCGGGTTTGTTGGTAGAGCCCCGCCAAAACCCTGAGATTGAGCTTGTGGAAACCCGTTGGTCGTTTAGGAGATATCTAGGCTTTGCGAAATGAATTTCGCAGTACTGCTTGTACCCCGAAATTTATTTCGGGTTTGTTGGTAGAGCCCCGCCAAAACCCCGGGATTGAGCTTGTCGAAACCTGTTGGTCATTTCGGAGATATCTAAGCTTTGCGAAATGAATTTCGCAGTACTGCTTGTATCCCGAAATTTATTTCGGGTTTGTTGGTAGAGCCCCGTCGAAACCCTTAGATTGAGCTTGTCGAAACCTGTTGGTCATTTAGGAGATATCTAGGCTTTGCGAAATGAATTTTGCAGTACTGTTTGTATCCCGAAATTTATTTCGGGCTTGTTGGTAGAGCTCCGTCGAAACCCCGGGGTTGAGTCTGCCGAAATCCTTGGGTTGAGCCTGTGGAAACCATCAAGAAAGAGTCTCAATACGCTGCTCACGCAGAGTGTTTGCAGCTACTCAACCAACGGAATGGGAATCTCTCTATAACTTGTACAATGTCATTTCCTTATCGAATGCCACCTTCTGGCGGTACAGTCGAATCTCGCCAAGACAAAACCAGCACGATTTTGCCATGCTAGCCCGCCAGGAGTCATTGCGATGGAGCGTTTGTTGCGACAGAAGCAATCTCCAAACTGGCTAGGAGATGGCTTCACTCCGTTCGCCATGACAAGCCCAGCCATAAGATGGTCTCAATCCATTCGCCATGACAAGCCTAGCCGTAAGATGGACTCAATCCGTTCGCCATGACAGGAATCAGCCAGGCGATGATTTTGCCAGATTTGCCCGGCAGGAGTCATTGCGATGGAGCGTTCTTTGCGACAGAAGCAATCTCCAAACTGGCTAGGAGATGGCTTCACTACGTTCGCCATGACAAGCCCAGCCGTAAGATGGTCTCAATCCATTCGCTATGACAAGCCCAGCCGTAAGATGGTCTCATTCCGTTCGCCATGACAGGAATCAGCAATTTGGAGTTATTTACCTGCAAGTCAGTATTCTAAAGGATGTTATTAAAAAGGGGAATCAATGGAAATTAATCCAGGCGATGATTCCATTGCAGCGTGGAATATTTTTCACGCACCAATTCATCAGCTCGAACCAGTTCAGCCCCGCTTAAATCGGAGCGCACCAGGCGGATTTGCAGGGTATCCTCGAAGGCATGAATGAACGCCCGTGCCGCTTCATCCCATTCGATAACCCTTCCGCTGGCAAGTTCAGCAGTGGTGGCTCTTTGAACCAATCTGGCAGCAGCCTTTTGACGGCTCAATTCGTCAGCGAAGGATAACACCTGTAAAATCCGGGTGATATCGCCGAATAATGGAAAAGAACCGTGCTGCAAAACGCCTTCCTTACGACGGGCTTGTGCGCTCCCAATGATTTTCTTCCCATCGACGACAATCTCATAATTGGAAGGGACTTCGAAGCAAATTGGGTTAAGGTTAGCGCTTGGTGTGCTTTGGTGCATCGTACCGTTCGAGTTTGAAAACGCAGGGCTAGGCGCTGGTGGTGGGGTTATTTCATGTGCCTGGGCGGGGATGCCTAAAAGGTGCAGCGCTTTTAATAAAGCTTGAGCCAGACGTTGGTAGCTTTCCAGAACACTGCCCTGAACTCGTGGTTCGCTATGGGGGGCGATGACCGAATAGGTCAATTCATCGATATGCAGGATTGCCCGCCCGCCGGTAGGGCGACGGACGAGTTGCCAACCAGATAGAGCCAGCGCCGCCAAGTCCACATCGGTAATTGGCTGGGCATAGCCGAGCGATAAACAAGCAGGCTGCCAGGCGTATAAGCGCAACGTGGGCGGGGCAAGCTCTTTGCCAACCGCCTCGAGGATGGCTTCGTCGACAGCCATGTTCCAATCGCCGGCTGCGGGCTGCGTAATGATTAAACGCCAATTTGTTAGCACGAGGTGCTATTATACTACGAGAGAAAATATGCCATCAAAAATTAAACCAGAACTCTGAAGTCTGTTTTGAGCTTTGTTATGGATAAGGGGTTGTTGGAAGTGGGGTACCCATTGTTGGAGATGGATAAGCCGTTTGATTGGTTGGCAGTGGTGCGCTTGTTGCGGTGGCGGTTTGGTTAGGATTGGGAGTGGTGCTGCGCGTTGGGGTAGAAACGGTCACAATGGTGGGCAGCACGGAAGTGCTGGTTGGGGTAACAGTGGCTGTGAAGGTTTGGGTTGGGGTAGGACTTGGGACGAATAATTGACGCAATTTCAGGCGAGCCATAGTGGTGAAGGGCGATTTGCTATAATCCCACCAGAGACGGTAATAGGCAGCTATCGCAGCGCGCGGATTGCCCGATAGCTCTGCGGATAAACCCAATAAGTAATAATAACGATCACAGCTCCAGGTGGCTTTACATAATAATCCGGGCGTTTTTTGCATCAAGAGTAATTCTTGATATACTGCTGCGGCAGAATCGCCGATAAACAGGCGTTCCTCCAGTTGTTGTAAATGTTCTTTAAATTTGTCGGGATAATATTTCGGTAAATCGAATTTACTGACATAAGGGTGAGAGTCAGAGATGGTTCGTTGGATTTGAAATGCGGTTTGGTTGTTCAGCAGGATCACGGGTGGATTTTGGGTGTTATCGTAAACGCTCAAGACGGGATTTTGATTATCCACGGTTTCGATGGGTACCGCTGCTAAACGGTTTCCATACGGGATTAATGCCCAAAATTCAATTTTTTCGCCAGCGCGGTGTTGGACGGTAAACCAAAACTCTTTGCTGCCGTTTCCATCGAAATCAAAATAGCCAGTTGAACGCAAGATCAATCCAATTTTTTGGAAATAAGGCAATAGGTCATTCACTTGTTGACTGTTAAAGGATTCAATTAATTGCTGCAATACATCACCTGGATGACAATCGGTTAAGCTCGTGCAGGCACGATAGACATCTGTTGGGGTTTTATACAAATCAAGGAAGGTTTTCGCCGGCAGTAACCAACGGCTAGCCGCAGCGGAAGGATGGATGAGGAGATCTTGTAAAGTATCGCGAGCAGCTTGATATTCACCGATTTCAGCCTGATAAACCCCTAAACGGTAGCGCAATTCGTCCTTCGCATCAGGGGGATACGGTTTTCCGTTCAAATCGAGTGCTGGAGGCCAGTAAGGTAATAGGGATTGAATTACCTGAATGGCGGCGGAGGGCCCCCAGGCATTGCGAGCATGTTCCATAAGAAAAGCACAATAGGCAACCGTGGAATGATAGGGGAATAACGTCACATTGGTTTGAAGCGGTTGAAAGGCTTTACCATCCCAACGGTAACTGCGTTGAATTTCGGCAGGGCAGGTGGGAAAGATGCGCGTTTTGAAGACCAGCTCTTTGGGAGATGATTTTGTTTGCACATCCCACCCGTTGGTGTATGTCATTCCGATTTCGAAGGGGGAATGAATGGGGTCGAAAGGCAGTTCTTGCGGGGGGGTCACGGCCTGATTGTAAATATGGGGGAGCTCCAGCCATTGAATTTGAACCGGGTTTTGGCGGTAGAGGATGAGTTCTTCACTGCCGTCATTGGTTAAATCGGCGCTAAAAACTTGATAACGTGGAGATTTCGAAGGCAACGGCGTTGGAGTTTGTGTACCGAGATTGGAATCATTGACTTGGTTAGAACCGAAATCAACCCACAAGGGATACACCTGATATGCCGCATTGGTTTCGATGATCAAGAAAAATGCGCTTCCATTTTGCTGTAATTCCAACAGGTGCAGGCTGAGGGTATCCGGGCGTGGGTGTAAAGCGGTTAAGAATGCCCGGTAAGATGGTTCTAATTGCATTATCCAATCAGTCAGTTTAGATAAATCAGTTTGTTGCTGATTTAACCCCGCGGCAATGACTTCAGCAAAAGCCGCCCCCGCTTTCGACGAACCGAGGAGTGCCAAATTATGGGCACGCCACAAGCGCCAGCGAGCCGCTTGCGGTGCATCGGGAAAACGTAAAAGGGCTTCATCTTCCGCAAAGAGAGCGTAAGCAAGGTTTTGGGTATTTCCCGGTGAAGCAGAGGATAATATGGAGAGATTGGCATTCGATTGAATCAGCTCGACCAATTGTTGTGCCCGATCGATGTTCCAGTCGTATAAAACATAATTCGCTTCTCCCCCTAACGGAGCTGCGGGAGTCAACGTTGCTAGCGCAGTTGGGGTCGGGGTTTGGCTCGGCGGTGATGTACGGGTGATGGTGGGTGAATGAGTGGGTGTCCAGGTGGGTCGGGGCGTGCGGGAAGGGGTTGGCGTAAGTGTCACGGTTGGTGTTAAGGTGATGGTAGGGGTTTCGGTGGCGGTTAAGGTGACTGTTGCGGTTGCAGTTGGAGGAGGGGCAAAGAGAATTGGATAAGAGATAATTAAAATGATCAGGGTAATGATGAATAAACCGAGGAACACCAGACTCGTCAGCAAGACGCGGGTTTGCGGCGATATGCTAGGGGGTTGGGAGGCGGAGGTCATAGGTTAATTGCTGGATGGCTTGGTGCAAGGTATCTGGAGGGAAAGGCAGGATGGGCGGACGGACTCGCCAATGCGGAAATGAAAAGAGTGTTGGAAGGACGCCTTTGATAAAAGCGCTGGCTGGTGAATATTGATCCATGATGGCGCGGGCTGTTTTTATCTTGGTTTCCAAGTCTTCCAGCACGATGCCTTGTTGATGAGCATCCCAGACTTGTCGAAGCCATGGTGAAAAAAGGTTTGCCCCGGCAGTAATACAGCCCGCCGCCTGGTTACGCAATGCCAATCCAAAGAGGCGATCCTGACCGGTAAAGACAATCAGGTCTTTGCCGAAGCGCTCCCCAAGGCTCTGTGCAAAGGCAGCATCAGAGGAGGAATCTTTCAGCCCGCCAAATTTGGTTGGATGTCGGTCGAGCAGCTGCTGGAATAAATCGAGTGAAACGGAGATGCCCGTCAGTTGAGGGATATGGTAATAGAAGAGTTTACCAAATTGCGGAACAGCTCGTTGCAATATGGTGTCAAACCACGCCAAGATGCCTTCTTCACTGACTTTGCGAAAGTAATAGGGAGGCAGGACAACGACGCCATCAAAGGTGAGATCGAAGACATATTGGGTTAATTGGATACTTTCCTCTAAGCTGGGTGTTCCGGTTCCGGCGAGCAAAATAAAATTGGGATGCTTTTGGCGGATATCCAGCGCGCTGCGGTAAATTCGCTTTCTTTCCTGTACAGAAAAGGATGGTCCTTCACCGGTGCTGCCGAGGATCAAGGCGCCGTGACAGCCGCGTTGTGCCAAAAAATCGAGATAGTGTGGGATAGCAGCGTAATCTGGTTTACCATTCGGTTTAATGGGAGTGATAGAAGCTGCCAAAACGCC
>DAOTVW010000132.1:0-23201 GCA_034436035.1 Anaerolineales bacterium | reverse complement strand
CTTTTACCTCTTTCTCTGATACACCTTTATCGTCGGGTTCACAAACTCCGCGCTTACTTGGGGGAGGAAACGGGGCAGAGTGTATTGAAATGTTGCCACGAGTTGATAATGGGTCTCACCTTGGGAGAGGCGCTGGAAAAAAGCACACTCGAGGGCTACGGTTTGACAAATATAAGGGTTATCAAACCGTTGATAGGTGAAACTATCCACCACCAAGTACTGCGGTGCGCGTTGTTCAATTCCTGCTTCACCCTGATTGAAGATGACTTTTGTTTCTGGTGGTTGATGGCCAGGATATTTGGGAAAGAAGATAGGATAGAGCCGTACTTTACGAAATATATTATGATCCAGGGTGGGTGGATATAGGGTGGTTTCGATGGAAGCTCTATGGGGTAGGCCTTGAAGATATTGTCCGGCTGCAATACGGGCATCGTTTTGAAATAATAGAAAAACGCTGATGACCCGTAAACCACTCCAGACGATTGTGACGAGTAGAAATAGCATTAATAGCCAGTTCCAGTTGGGCTGAATAGAAGCCAGTCTTGTGTAAATGTCTTCTATGGAAAGAGCAGTGAGGGCAAAAGCCGGCGGTAACAATGGCAAAATAAAACGGGCTTGCAGGTTGTAGGAGAATAAAATGGGCAAATCGAGCGCGATCAGGCAGACGAGGAGAATATAAGCGGAACGTGTATAGCTGGAATCGGTGCGGGTATGTACGGGTTTTGTCAAGATGAGCTGTGAAACCCCATAAAGCGCACTGCCTGTCAGCATCAAGAAGGCTGGCAAGCCAAGGGCATTAATCATCACTTGCCATTCGCCCAGCGCGCCGATCGGGCTGGAGGGGGTGCGGGCGTAAATGGAATGATGCCGAAGCGCGGGAAGCAGGTCGTGCAGGTACGTCAAGGGATGGAGAGCAGCTGTGGGGTTGCTCAGGAGATAAGCAAGGAGGCAAATCCCTCCGCCGATGAATAAGGTTTTGAGTACTTGGATCGGTTGTTGAGGGGGATCCGATTTTTCGGTGTAAAAAAATACGACAGCGATGGCAAGGGTAAGTCCAATCCCATTGTATTTACTGGCAATGGCGAGCCCACCCAGGAAACAGGCTAGAAAAAACCAAGCTCGGGAATGCTGAGTTTGATATCGCAGGAGTGCGTAGATGGAAAGTGAGGCAAAGAATACAAGATACAGATCGTTGTGCGCAAAATGGGCGTGCAAGAAAATTTCACTGCTGCTGAGACATAGCAAAGAAGCGAATAATCCACTGATTTTGTTACCTCCCGCGGCGCGGGTTATCTGATAGGTGATGAAAAGGATTGCAGCAGCCAGAACCGCCGAGAAGAAACGAACCACGCGGAAATATGTGCTGGCGTCATATCCAAAATGAAATACGATTTTGCCAACCGCATACAGGAAGATTTTGGGCAGCATTGGATAATCATAATTGTTATCCAATAAAGGCTGTTTTCCCTCCAATGCTTTGCGCACATCATTGGCGATTTCATCTGGGTGCCACTCGGCGGGCAATCCCCAACTAATGTGCGGCAGGATGGCGAGAACGGTGATGACAGCAAAACCCAGTAGAATGGCAAGACTGTGGTTTTCAAGCCATGACCTGAGGCGTGGATTCATCGCGTTTCCTGGCTTCTCCCGTTGAATTGACGTTGGAGTTGCTGTAGATTTAGCTCGGTGAGGGAATGCAAACGCAGATTAGCTTGGGAAAGATCAAGATGACGGGTGAGTTGATTGGGAACGGCAATGCAAAATATACCGGCTGCGCGGGCAGCCTGGATACCGTTGGGAGAGTCTTCCAGGGCGATGGCTTCTTCAGGAAGGATGGAAAAATAGTCCAGGACGGATAGATACAGTTTGGGGTCGGGTTTGGCACTTCCGACATCGCTAAAGGTACGGATGCAATGGAAATAATGCTTGATTTGGAGGCGTTGTAGATGACTCTCCACCCACTCGCGGTTGGAACTGGAAGCTAACCCAATTTTTAATCCCAGTGCAGTGGCTTGCTGGAGTGTGTCGGTAACGCCAGGCTGGGCTCCCTGCGCAATGAGTTGATGCAATGAACGCGCTTCCACTGCAGCGCGTAAGTTCTCCCGCTCCGGGAATGGTTTTCCTAATCGTTTCTCCAGTTCAGCCAAGGGATCAAAATAATCATCCACTGTACCAATGATCTTTGCCCATTGTTCGAGTGGTAATTCCTGGTTGTATTGAGCAAACAAATCAGCCCAGGCGCGATAGAGAGGGCTTTCGCTTTCCACTATGAGACCGTCGAAATCAAAGATAACCGCTTTGAGCATGTTTAATAATAGGCTTCCTTTTTGGAGGAAATTTTACCACGCCTATCGCGGCTCAGGTTTCTGACCTGACAATCAATGTGAGGTCTTGTCATCAGGAAAGAAAAAGTATTCAACCCAGTACTACGAAATTGATTACATCAAAGCGCCTAAATAAATTTTAGATTACAAGCTGGTGCAGCGAAATTTAAATCGCAAAGACACCAAAAATAAATTGGGGTACACAAGAGTACTGCTAAATTGATTTCGTCAAAGCATCAAAATAAATATCAGGTTACAAGTGAGTACTGCTAAATCGATTTCATCAAAGCACCAAAATAAATTTTGGGTTACAAGCTGGTACTGTGCAAAATAATTCGTGCAATCCCTGAAATCAATGTTGAGATACAGCTACACGCTATTCCGTCTTTGCCACCGGCTCGTCATCGCTTTCCAGATTGGGCAGCGGTCATACACTGCACTAAAGCTGATGATCGCCCCCAAGACCGCCCAAACCCAAGAGAATCCCGTTTGGAACGCAAAGGTTATGAAAATAAGACCAACGGTAAGACGAATAATTCTATCGGCTGGCTTTAATCCTGATTTGGTGGGTTTGACACCGCTTATGGCAGCCTCAAACATATTTTTAATGCCCTCCTCATTCTGACCCCCTGTACGGCGGGCAACTTGCTCTCCATTATGATAGGCGATCATGGTTGGAATGCCAAGAATACCCAACGAGCGAGCTAGTTCTGGTTCTTCGTCCGTATTGATGCGCCATACATCTACCTGATCTTGGTAAAGTTGTTGGACACGTTTCAACGCCGGTTCCATCGCCCGGCAGGGCATGCACCATTCCGCCCAGAAGTCAACCACGACAGGACGTGAATTTTTACGGATTTTTTCGCTAAATTCTTCTTTATTCATGTGCACCTGAAATTAATTTGCGGTTATGAATAATACAAGCCTCAATCCTTTTTCAAGGTGTCGAAGCTTGTATTATTATGGTTAGAATGCTTTTAATATAATGTGAATTAATGGATTAGTTTCCTTAGGCGGATTTATTGGTACGGATTTTAAACAAGGAATACAATGGGCACCAACCAATCAATCCGGTTAGCAATGGAACAAAACCAATCACTTTGAGAAAGATTCCCCAGCCGCCGCTGATAACGCCAGCCCAACCAAGATAGAGGAGTACAATCCCCAAAACCACTCTCGCTATGCGATCCCAACCAGCTTCATTTACAAAAGACATAACACACCTCCGGTTATTTGTTCAAACAGATGAATGCTTATTCAGCTATTTAATTAGACGTTTTATATGAAAAAAGGTTACATAAAACAAGAAGTGGATTATTGAAACCGCACCTCAATATAATCAGGGCAGGAAAAATAAATGGCTGATGAGAATGCGCAGTCCAATCCCAATTAAAATGATCCCCCCCAGTACCTCCATGCGTTTTCCGAAAAGCCGCCCTAGTTGATTGCCAAAAAATAATCCAAATAAGGAAAGGACAAAAGTGATCAAACCGATAATCCCTGATGGCACGAGAATAGGTGAGCTGATCATTGCCATACTTAATCCTACTGCCAACGCATCCATGCTTGTTGCAAAAGACAGCATCACCAGTAATCCTCCTTTGGTGGGATCGGAGGGATAGCTATCGGTTTCAAGGTTGATACCTGCGCGGATCATTTTCCCACCGACATAGGCTAAAAGGATAAACGCCAACCAGTGATCGTAATTGCGGATTAGCGACTCGATCGTGTGACCACCAATCCAGCCCAATAAAGTCATCCCGCTCTGAAAGATCCCGAAGTGAAATGCCAGGCGAATTTTGGAGCGTTTCAGGTTGGCTTGGTTGCCAGTACCCACCCCGAGAGAAACGGCAAAAGCATCCATCGCCAAACCAAATGCGACCAGGATTGCATTTAATAACATGAATTCCTCAGTTTAACAGCCACAAATAAAAATTATACTAGATAACTCAGGGAGGTGTAGGATGGTGATATAGGCAACCGACATAGAAGGATGGTTGGAAATTGCCAAGGAGCGCATTGGAATATAGATAGATTTAGTACACAATCCTTGCAGGTTAGCGGTTATTACCGTATACTTATATTATTCTACAATTGAAGGAGATTTTGTTTATGGACAAGAAAACCACAGGAATTATTGCAACTGTAGCCAGTGCGTTATTATGCGGTTGCCCGGGCCTTTTCCTTTGTTTGTTTGGCGCCGCTTCCGCTATGGGAGCCGGCACTTTTGAGTTAGGGCAGCGCAGTGGCGGCGTTCCCAAAGGTGTAGGCGTTGTTTTGATTTGTTTGGGGTTGCTTTTAGCCCTTATCCCCGTTGTGGTGGGCTTCTTTACTCTGCGTACTAAAACTCCAAAGACCAGTGATGAACCGCTTCCACCAGCAAACTAAACCGTTTCTTTTCTGATCCTTTCGATTGCCTTTCTTGTGCTATCGCAGCGCTGGCAAGCGGGCGTTTTGGTAAACCCGCTTGCCTTATCACGAAAATTTACCGTCTTTTCAACAATACGTTCGATAGGCAAGGAAGAAATTATCCGTACTTTTTCTGAAATTCTTGCATAAACTGCACTAATACCTCTACATCCGAAAGTTCAACTGCATTATAGATGGAGGCTCGTAATCCGCCAACAGAACGGTGGCCCTTTAATCCAACCATGTTATGGCTTTTCGCTTCACTAACAAATTTGGCTTCCAGTTCCTCATTCGGTAATCGGAAAGTGACGTTCATGCGGGAACGAGCGTTGGGTTGTGCATGTCCTTTGTAAAAGCCATGACTGTTGTCAATGGTTTGATAAAGCAAATCTGCTTTTGCTTTATTGCGAGCTTCGATGGTAGATAATCCACCCAATTTCTTCATCCATTTCAAGACTAGACCCACCATATAAATCGTGAAACATGGGGGAGTGTTGTACAGTGATCGCTCGTTTGCCTGCAGTTTTAAGTCAAGCATCACAGGCATATTGGCTGGGACGCGTTCGAGCATGTCTTCGCGGATTATCCCAACGACCACCCCGGCTGGTCCAACATTTTTTTGTACTCCAGCATAAAGGTAAGCATATTTGTTAATGTCGATGGGATGGCTCATAAAATCCGATGATACGTCGCAAATCAATGGAACCCCAGCGGGGGGTTGTGGTTCTTCGAGAAATTCAACGCCATGGATGGTTTCATTGGAGCAATAGTAAAGGTAAGCGGCGTTGGGGTCGAGATCAAGGGATTGGGGAAGGCAGTTATAGTTACTGTCTTTTGTGTCCGCTGCAATGCGAGTGGCGCCTAGCTTTTGGGCTTCTTGTGTTGCCTTCTTGCTCCATGCTCCGGTGATAATATAATCCGCGGAGGCACCGGCCGGGCGGAGGTTCATCGGTATCATGGAAAATTGCAGACTGGCCCCTCCTTGTAAAAAGATGACTTTGTAATGAGAGGGGATTTGCAGTAACTCGCGCAGGTCTGCTTCTGCTTCATTGATGATGTTTTCAAACTCTTTGGAGCGGTGGCTGATTTCCATTACGGACATGCCGGTTCCTTTATAATCCAACAGCTCTGCTTGAGCTTGTTGTAAAACTTCCAGGGGTAAACCAGCCGGACCAGGGTTGAAATTGTGTGCACGGTTAAGTTCCGTCATTTTAATCTCCTATCAAGGTAATATGCCTTATCAATCATGATACCCAAAATCGGGTTAATAGATGAATTTTGCATGAGCGCTTTAATTATAATCGCCAATTAAGGTAAATTCTAAGGTCAAATTCCCAAATATTTATAAAGGTTACTTGTTCATATTTTTGGTTGACAAAGGGTGTTTTGGTCGGTAGAATGAAATATTGGAGTGCCATTCTCAATTAAGATGTGTAATGAGGAATAATTGATTTTAATGAGGAGATAAACAATGAAAGTTCTTGTTTGCGATAAAACCGAAAAAGAAAGCATTGAACAGATGCGCGCAGCTGGCATCCTGGTGGATACCAACTTCGAGATCAGCGCAGAAGAATTAATGAACGTTGCCCCAAAGTATGACGTTTTAGTAGTTCGTTCTCGTACCAAAGTGCGCCAACCATTAATCGATGCCTGCCCAAATTTGAAATTGATCGTGCGCGGTGGCGTTGGGTTGGACACGATTGATGTGGATTATGCCCGCTCGAAAGGGATAGTGGTAAAGAATACCCCTTTGGCATCTTCCGCTTCGGTTGCTGAATTAGCGATTGGATATATGTTCATGCTGGCACGCTCGCTGTACAAAGCCACTGCTTCGATGAAAGCGGAAAAATGGGAGAAAAAGGCTTTCGAAGGAGATGAGATTAATGGGAAAACACTGGGTTTAATTGGGGTTGGCAATATTGGCAAGGAAACAGCTCGCCGAGCGGCTGCATTGGGAATGACAGTGATTGCCTTTGACCCTTATGTACAGCAGTTTGATTATGGAGAATTAGTCAGCTTAGATGAATTACTGGCGCGTTCGGATTACATTAGTTTGCATCTCCCAAAAACCGAAGAGACAGCAAATATGATTGGGGCTGAGCAATTTTCAAAAATGAAGGACGGAGTCAGAATCGTAAATTGTGCTAGAGGTGGAATTGTCGATGAAAATGCGTTATATCAGGCATTAGAGAGCGGGAAAGTTGGCGGGGCTGCTTTAGATGTCTTTGCTGTAGAACCCCCCACCGACTGGAAATTAATCCAACATGATAAAGTGATTGCCTCACCTCATATCGGCGCCGCAACAAAAGAAGCACAAAACCGAGTCGGTGCAGAAGTTGCTCAAATTGTGATTGAATTTGCAAAGGGGACATAGCAATCATGATTGGAAGTTGCATCTGTCTTTGACCTGTATGCTAGGACAGGGTTATGATTAAATTGGATGAAGTTGAATCTAAACTAATATAAAAGAAGCGCTCTCCATTATTGTGGGTAATCAAAGCATCCTTCGTGAGTTTCACCTTCAAAATGGGAGATAAGCCGAAAAGGAGCAATGATGAAAAATTATGCGGATATAGCAGTACAAGTGCCAGATATTCTGTTACCGAAACAAGGGATTGACTTGCAGAAATGGGCTGTGATTGCGGTGGATCAATTCACCTCGGAACCGGAATATTGGGAGCAAGTCGAGCAAATCGTTGGTGAAGCGCCTTCTACATTACGCCTGGTATTGCCGGAGATTTATTTGGAGAATGCCGATGTAGAGGCGCGTATTGGAAAGATCCAACAAACAATGCGACGCTATTTAGATGAGGGTGTTTTCGAAGCCCGGCAGGGTATGATCTATGTCGAGCGGACGGCTGCCGGGAAGACACGCAAAGGAATCATGTTGGCGCTGGATTTAGAGCAATATGACTATACAAAAGGTTCACAGAGTCTCATCCGCGCCACCGAAGGAACGATCATTGAAAGATTGCCACCCCGCATGAAAATTCGCCGCGGGGCTGCTTTGGAGCTTCCCCACATCTTGGTCTTAATCGATGATCCGGGGCAAACTGTCATCGAACCATTAGCTGATAAGAAGCGGTATTTGCCCAAATTATATGACTTCGACTTAATGTTAGATAGCGGGCATTTATGTGGATATGCCGTAAATGATCCTGACTTGGAAGAGAAGGTCATCTATGCTCTGCGGCAGTTAGCTGATCCCCAAATATTTGCAGAGAAGTATGGGTTGAAATCAGCGCAACCGATTTTATTGTTTGCCATGGGTGATGGGAACCACTCCCTTGCTACTGCTAAAGCCATCTGGGAAGAAATGAAGCCTAAAGTAGGATTAGATCATCCCGCTCGCTATGCTTTGGTTGAAGTTGAAAATGTCCATGATACTGGATTGGAATTTAAACCCATCCACCGCATTTTATTTGGGATCAAAAAGGACCTTTATCAAGCGCTAGAAGCTGAGTTTGGGGAAAATTACACGTACCATGCTGTCTCCAGCAAGGAGGAAATGGTGCAATGGGTGAATAGAGGTGATCCATCCGGACAATTAATCGGCATCCTTGGTGGAGGACGGGATTTTGGCGTCATTCGGATAACGAATCCTTCTTCCAATCTCCCCGTCGGTACAATCCAGCCCTTTTTGGATGGCTTTTTAAAAAATGGCGGCGCTGAAAAGATCGATTACGTTCATGGTGAAGAAGTAATACTGCGCCTAGGGTTACAATCGAACAACGCAGGGATTTATTTAGCAGGCATGGCAAAATCCGATTTATTCAAAACCGTTATCCTTGATGGCGCTTTACCAAGGAAGACTTTTTCGATGGGTGAGGCAAAAGAAAAACGTTTCTATATGGAGGCGCGAAGGATATAGAGAATAGACAGTGAAGATGTTCATCACATTAATATTTTCTCATATTTAACCTCCAAGATTGGAGGATGGTTGTAGAATGCAACTTTAATCCGGATGAAACGCCGGCCACTAGTTTCTGGAGGTTTCTATGAAAAAAATATTGATTTCCCTCTTATTAGTTTTAGCCATTTTAGCGCCTATCTCTCAGGCAGCGCTGGCTTCCACCTCAACAACGGTGGGAAAAATAACCGTAATTTCAGCTACGCATAGTAATAACGTACTAACATTGAAATTACGAATTAGTGGACTGGAGAAAAATCGTTCCTATATCCTTTATATGAAGAAGCCGGGTGGAACACTCTACAAAGTATCCACCTTCACTTCGGGGCAATACACTACTGTGGATATAACAGCGGATGTGCCGAAAGCGATCACCCCAAAGAAAGGGGAAAGTGTTGTCATTGTTGTGAAAGATGCCAAGAGTGGGGTGAAAAGAGCGCGTGGCGTATATATCATGCGGTAATCAAGACATCGCCTTGCGAGTAGCCAATGCCAGGTGCAACTCCTGGCAAGGCAAATAAATCTAGTAACAAAGTGCAAAAATGGGGGAAAATTCACTTGCTTTCGCACTTGACTTCTTGTACAATAATAATGCCAGAGGAATAAGCGATCGACCCGGTAACGCACGTTCATCGCTAACCCGGCCAGACAACAACGATTGGGAGGAGGGAGGCCCATGGATATCATTAAGGTCTCGGGCAAATCTCGCACCGCTGCAGTGGCGGGTGCAATCGCCGGGGTGGTGCGAGAGCACCAACATGCCGAAGTGCAGGCAATCGGTGCCAGCGCCATCAACCAAGCAGTAAAAGCTATTGCACTAGCGAAAAATTATCTGCTGGAAGATGGTTACAACATCGTGATCGTCCCGGAATTTGTGGACGTTGAGATTGATGGCAAGGTCCGAACTGCGATTCGCTTTGTTGTAGAACCACGCTGAGCCATTCCTGCACAATGGGGGTGGATGACAAAAGAAAATCAATTAAAGACGGTGTAAAAACCATAATTAAACGCGGCTTAGGCTAATTCACGGTACAATAGCGTTTGTGAAGGATCAGCTTATTAAATTATTCTTTGGGAGTCTTCTGTTTTTTTGTTTAGGTGCATGTCTGAAATGGGAGAAAATGCCGTCCATTGAAAAAATAACCCCAACGGTGGATATCTCTGCCCAACTTTCTACACCGACCACCTGGTTATATTCGACAAAGATTCCGAATAAGTTAGCGGCAACGGCAACCAATCCCCTTGTATCAACATCTATGTCGCTTTCTACGGCGGGTGTTAAATTGAGAAGTTCTCCTTCCGCTGCTGTTATCGCAAATGGCTGCACCGAATCGGGTAACATTTTCGTAGATGAATATCGCTCTACTGAATTAAATCTTCCACTCGATTACCGTATCTATTTACCTCCCTGCTACGGGGAACAACCTACCCAGCGGTATCCCGTGCTCTACATAATTCATGGTCAAAGTTATTCGGATGATCAGTGGGTCAGGCTTGGAATGACGAAAATTGCCGATCAGTTGATTTTGTCACACCAAATACCACCATTATTAATTGTCATGCCCAGAGACCGAATCTGGTTGCAACCGCCTCAGGATCAATTTGGCGATGTGTTGGTCGAGCAACTGATCCCGTACATTGACGAGCATTATCGGACGATGGCAGACCGTCGTTATCGTGCCATTGGGGGTTTATCACGCGGAGCAGGTTGGGCAGTGCATCTGGGCTTGTCGCATTGGGAGTTGTTTTCGAAAATTGGCGCCCATTCTTTGGCAGTCTTTGCCAGTGATATTCAAATCATACCCAAATGGTTGGATCAAATCCCCATTAATTCCCGGCCGATTATTTTTTTGGATATTGGCAGAAATGACCGTCCGGAAATGCTCAAATGGACTTACTGGTTTGAGCAATTGCTGACCGAAAAACATTATCCACATGAATGGTATTATTACGATGGCTTTCATGATGAAGCCTATTGGAGCGCGCATGTTGAACAATATTTACGTTGGTACGCTCAAAATTGGCAGGCTTCCGAAACTCCTTAAGCAGTGAGAAGGAATTAAGCCGTATTGCAGATTTCTTGTTATAATTTGGGCATGAGCCTGACACCACAGCAAGTTGATCACATAGCCCGATTAGCTCGTTTAAATTTAAGTGAAGAGGAACGACAACTTTACTCTCAGCAGCTTTCGGCGATCTTAAATCATTTTCAACAATTGCAAGAGCTCGAGACAGAGTCAATCCCGCCCACTTTTCGGGTGGTTCAATCACAGCGCCCCTTAAGGATGGACGTTGTAGGTCCCTCTCTGCCACGCACTCGTTTGCTAAGCAACGCTGCTGATGTGGTTGACCATCAATTTCGCGTGCCACCGATATTGGAGTGACAGGGTAATATGGATATGCAGAATGATTTGACCTTGTTAACTCTCAGCAAGGTACGGGAAGGGTTGCGTGCCGCTGAATTTACCAGTCGAGAATTGCTGGAGGCTTATCGAGCACGGATTGATCGCTATGAGCCGCGCATCCATGCTTTTCTATTTTTAAATCTAGATCGAGCAATGGAGCAAGCCGACCAAGCCGATCAAAAAATCAAAGTTTGGCGTAAAAATCCTGAGCAACCTTTGCCGCCTTTAACCGGCATTCCCTTGGCAGTAAAAGATGTCTTATGCGTGGAGGGGTTACCGTGTACCTGTGGATCCCGCATTCTAGAAGGATTCATTCCCCCTTACCACGCGACTAGTGTGCGTCGCCTCATCGAAGCCGGCGCCATTGTCATTGGGAAAACCAATACCGATGAGTTTGCAATGGGCTCTTCCACAGAGAATTCTGCCTATGGACCGACGCATAACCCGTGGAATGTGGAGCATGTCCCCGGTGGTTCGAGCGGGGGAAGCGCTGCTGCGGTGGCAGCTCGTTTTGCTCCAATTGCATTGGGAACGGATACCGGTGGCAGTGTACGCCAACCCGCTGCGTTTTGCGGAGTGACGGGGTTGAAACCTACCTACGGAAGCGTATCGCGGTTTGGGTTGGTTGCGTATGGCTCCTCTTTGGATGTTGTAGGGGCGATGGGGAAAAACGTTGCCGATGTCGCTTTTCTATTTGGACTATTTGCTGGAGTGGATGAACTTGATGCCACAACAGTGAATTTCGCACGTCCGAAAATTCAATTGGATGACGATGTTAGTTTAAAAGGGGTAAGAGTTGGCGTGCCAAAAGAATATTTCATCGCCGGGATACAAACCGAGGTGGAACAATCCGTGCGGACTGCGATTAACCATTTACAAGAATTGGGTGCACAGATAATTGAAATCTCTTTGCCACATACAAAATATGCATTACCGGTTTATTATTTGATTGCTCCAGCCGAAGCCTCTGCAAACCTTGCCCGTTATGATGGCATCCGTTATGGACCACGTAGTGAAGCGGAATCGATGTGGGATATTTATTATCACACCCGCGGGGAAAAATTTGGCGCCGAGGTCAAACGTCGTATTATGCTGGGCACCTATGCGCTTTCTGCCGGTTATTATGATGCCTATTATGGAAAAGCTCAAAAAGTCCGCACCTTGATCAAACAGGATTTCGAAAACGCCTTCGAGAAAGTTGATGTCATTGCCGCGCCGGTTGCTCCGTCAACTGCCTTTCGCTTTGGAGAGCATCGTGATGATCCCTTAGCGATGTATTTAGAAGATATCTTTACCTTGCCGGCGAATTTAGCTGGTGTTCCAGGGCTGGCTTTTCCAGTTGGTTTTGATCGGGCGGGGCTTCCGGTGGGGATACAAATTATGGGCGCTCATTTTGCCGAAAATATACTTTTCAGAGTTGCCCATGCCTACCAGCTGACGACCAGTTGGCACACGCAATTCCCTGAACAAATCCCCTCCGCTTAAGCTCGCCTTCCAGGTGTTTCTGGGTTAGAATTTAATCAAGGATTGCGTTTCTTTTTTTACAAAGGGAAAAAACAAATGATAAAAAATTATCCTGATCCTGAGACTGTATTCGACTCCTGGAACTGGCGCGATATCGCGCCTTTTTTTGTCCATTTATCTCACCATTCCCTTAACCAAAATAATTTAGCTGGCTGGTTAGCAGAATGGACTTTTTGGCATAACTTGCTGGAGGAAACCCATAACCGCTGCTATGTTGCCACCACACGGAATACCGAAGATGAGCGCGCTCGAGAAAAATATCAGCGCTATTTAGAGGAAATTTTTCCTGAATCGGAACAGGCAGAACAAAAATTGCGGGAACAACTTTTAGATTCAGGATTAAGCCTGCCAGGTTTGGAGATTCCATTACGAAATTTGCGCGCCGAGGCGGGCATTTATTGTGCAGAGAATTTATCCTTGTTGAGCCGTGAAAAATTATTGATCACCCGCTATGATGAAATTATCTCCACTCAGACAGTCACCTGGAAAGGAGAAGAAATCACGGTTCAACAACTGCAATCTGTCCTCCAATCGCCCGATCGCGCAGAACGGGAAGCCGCTTGGCGCTTGGCAAGCAGGAGACAATTGCAAGACCGCCAACAAATTAATGAGTTGTGGCGGGAATTTATGACAATCCGTATGCAATTAGCAGCCAACAAGGGGATGGCGGACTATCGTACTTATCGCTGGCAGCAGTTGTTACGTCTCGATTATACCGCTCAGGATTGTACCCGTTTCCATAAATCGGTTGAAAAGGTAGTGTTGCCGGCTGTGCAAAGGGTATATGAGAGAAAAAAGCGTAAAATGAGTTTGCCTTCCATACGTCCATGGGATAATCAGGCAGACCCATTGGGAAGGCCGCGCTTGCAGCCTTTCCAACAGATAAATGCGTTGAGGGATGGCTGTGGGCGGATACTCCAACAAATTCACCCACGCCTTGGCGGATATTTCAACCTGCTTTGTGAGGGAAACCTGCTTGATTTAGATAATCGCAAGGGAAAAGCTCCTGGTGGTTTTTGTATCGAGTTCCCTCATTCCAAAACTCCCTTTATCTTTATGAATGCAGTAGGAATTCATGATGATGTGTTAACCCTCGTCCATGAAAGCGGGCATGCCTTCCACGCATTCGAACAATTTAAACTGCCTTATCATTTGCAATATGCTCGCAATCTGGAATTTATGGAGGTCGCCTCCACAACGATGGAGTACCTCAGCAGCCCTTATTTGAGTCGGGAGAATGGTGGATTTTATTCCGCTCAAGATGCAGCTCGAGCAGTGGTCGAGCGATTGGAAAGCGTCCTACTGTATTTGCCCTATATCACTGTGGTGGATGCCTTTCAACATTGGGTGTATGAGCATGCGGATTTAGCAGAAAATGCGGAAGAATGTGATCGTGCGTGGGCAGCGTTATGGAAATTATTTATGGCGCATGAAGACTGGGATGGATTAGAAGAGGAAATGATGACCGGGTGGCAGCGAAAGTTGCATATTCATGAGGATCCATTTTATTACATTGAATACGGATTAGCGGAATTGGGAGCATTGCAAATTTGGATGAATGCATTGGTAAATCAAGAGCAGGCAGTTCAGCAATACTTAAAAGCATTATCTTTGGGAAGCACCGCGAACGTAGTGCAGCTTTATCAAACTGCTGGCGCCAAGTTGATTTGGGACGTTGAGTCCCTTCAGGCTATCATTGCATTTATCGAGAATAAGATAGGTGAATGGAGTGAAATTGCTGAGGGTTAGGCTGTCGGAAGATATTAACGAAGAAGCCGATTTCATAAACAAGATAAGAAGAGAGTATAATTAATATTGAGGTGGTGAAAGGAAGATATGGGAAAAAAGACATTGAAAATCGTCATTCCAATGGCAGGGTTAGGCACCCGCTTACGCCCATTAACGTATAGTAAACCCAAACAGTTAGTGACCGTTGCTGGAAAAACAGTATTGGATCACGTATTGGACACATTAGCTGGTATTCCGGATTGCTTTCACCTTGAGCTGATTAATATCGTAGGCTATTTGGGGGAGCAAATCGAAGCGCATATCAGCGAGAATTACCCTCAGCTTACCGCGCATTATGTTGTTCAAGAAGATCCACGCGGGCAATCACATGCGATTTATTTGGCTCGCCAGTATTTGAATGGCCCAATGTTGATCATTTTTGCTGATACTTTAATTCAAACCGATCTTTCCTTCCTGGCGGATAACCACGAGGAAGCCATTGCTTGGGTGAAACCCGTAGCAGACCCACGCCGCTTTGGCGTTGCGGAATTGGGTGAAAATGGGATGGTACGCCGTTTAGTTGAAAAGCCAAGCGATATGCAGAATAACCTTGCTGTGGTGGGTTTTTATTACTTCAAGGATTCGCATGGCTTGATTTCTGCAATCGAAGAGCAAATGCAGCGTGGTATCACGATCAATGGTGAGTATTTTTTGGCGGATGCCATTAACATCCTGCTAGAGCGCGGATTAAAAATGTCGGTGCGCCAGGTGGATGTCTGGCTCGATGCAGGGACGCCGGAAACACTCCTGGAATCGAATCGCTATTTATTAGAAAACGGTTCCGATAATAGCGCTGAAGCGTTAAAAAGAGAAGGCGTGGTCATCATTCCACCGGTCTTCATTCATCCAACTGCGGTGGTTTTGAATTCGGTGATTGGACCTTACACAACTCTGGGCGCTCATTGCAAAGTGCAAAGCAGCATCATACGCGACTCTATTTTGTCTGAAGCGGCGGAAGTGAGTGACGCTGTTTTGGAAAATTCACTTGTGGGTCGCAAGGCTCAAATCAAACGCCGCGCCGGGGTTATTAATGCCGGTGATCAAACCAATGTCTCTTTCTAGGGGATAAGGAATGAAAGAGCTCGTTGAATGCCACTCAGAATATACCTATAGCGAAAGACCAATCGCAATCTGGTGGCAGAACGAGCGATTACCAATCCTCCGCATTATCCAGGAAGCTCGCTTTCCAAACGGAAAGTATTTTCGCGTCAGCACACAAGAAGAGTATCTATTTGATTTATTTTATGAGGAGTGGCAAGACCAATGGGTAATCAACCAGGAATAACATCCCCCCAAACACCAACAATTCCTTTGAAAGGAGAAACTTTGGACAATAAATACTTATCTCAACGCGTGGTTACTTTGAAACCATCTGGCATTCGAAAATTCTTCGACATTGTGGCAACGATGGACGACGTTATTTCATTAGGGATTGGTGAGCCGGATTTCAGCACGCCACCGACGATTATCTCGGCTGGAATACGCTCTTTGCAAAATGGAGAAACACATTACACTTCCAATGCAGGACGTTTCGCATTACGTCAAGCTCTTTCAGAACACCTCTTCCAGCGTTATGGCGTCACGTATGACCCGGCAAGCGAAATCATTATCACTGTGGGAGTGTCTGAAGCGCTCTATCTGGCGATGACCGCTTTGCTTAATCCTGGGGATGAAGTCATCATACCCACCCCTTGTTTTGTCGCTTACCAGGCCGAAGTCATCCTTGCTGGTGGAGTTGCGGTAGAGTTACCTACCTTAGCTTCTGATGGGTTTCAAGTTGACCCCCAACGGCTGGAAGCAGCAATAACGCCGCGAACAAAGGCGATTTTATTGGGGTTCCCGAATAATCCCACCGGAGTGGTTGCCACGCGGGAAGCGTTAATGGAGATTGCCCGCATTGCCGAGAAACATGATCTGATCGTTGTTTCGGATGAATTATATGATCAGCTGGTCTATGGAGTGGAACATGTTTGTTTTCCTTCTCTGCCGGGCATGTTCCAGCGCACGATTTTATTAGGTGGTTTTTCGAAAAATTATGCCATGACCGGCTGGCGTATTGGATTCGCTGCCGCACCAGCAGAGATATTGAAAGGGTTATTACGAGTACATCAATATACCATCATGTCTGCCCCCACTATTGCTCAAGACGCAGCCTTGGAAGCAATTCGCCATGGAGCAGCGGATGTGGAACGTATGCGGGATGAATACAACCGTCGGCGGATATTGATTGTCTCAGGCTTGAACCGTTTAGGGCTGACAACGGTTGAACCCCATGGTGCATTTTATGCCTTCCCAAATATTGCTGCCACAGGCATGGATGATGAAACCTTTGCCCAGAAACTGCTCGAAGAGGAAAAAGTAGCGGTAGTCCCCGGAAGCGCCTTTGGAGCGGGTGGAGCCGGTTTTGTGCGTTGTTCCTATGCTACCGCCTATGAAAAAATTGAAGAGGCATTACGACGATTAGAGCAATTTATGCAACGCTATGGTTGATATGGAATGGATGCGTTGTTGGGTTATCTAGGTTTTGAAAGAATCGGCATGCCAGTTGAACTTTGCGGAGGGTGATACCCTGACAACCGAGATATCTCCAGCGAACATCGGATATAATGGGGATATGGTGACAAAGAAGCAATACGAAGCTGTAATTGGATTGGAAGTGCATGCCGAATTGGCAACGCGTTCGAAGATGTTCTGCTCCTGTGCGGTGGTAGATTCGACCAGTGCAGAACCTAATATTGCGGTATGCCCGGTCTGTGCAGGAATGCCGGGCGTCTTACCGGTGGTTAATCAAGCTGCGGTGGAATTGGGCATCCGGGTGGCTCTGGCTCTCGAGTGTGAAATTGCGCCTGTGAGCATTTTCGCACGCAAGAATTACTTTTACCCCGATTTACCAAAAGGGTATCAGATTTCGCAATATGAACAGCCGCTTGCTCAAAATGGTCGTTTGGTGATACCCACCTCCCATGGAGAGAAGGTTGTTCGTATTCGCCGTGTGCATTTAGAAGAGGATACGGGTAAATTAACCCATGTCAATAACAATGGACAAAGTTATTCTTTGGTTGATTTAAACCGGGCCGGTGTGCCTTTATTGGAGATAGTGACTGAGCCGGACTTGAACAGCGCGGAAGAAGTGCGAGCTTACGCGATGACCTTGCGCAATGTCCTGCGCTATTGTGAAGTGAACTCTGGTGATTTACAGAAAGGGGTCTTGCGCATTGAACCTAATGTATCTGTGCGAGAGATTGGTTGCCCTGAATTAGGAACTCGGACGGAAATCAAGAACTTGAATAGTTTTCGCGCTTTAGAGAGGTCGGTTGCCTTTGAGATTAAGAGACAAATCGAACTTTTAGAAAGGGGTGAAAAAGTCCTCCAGGAAACTTTGGGCTGGGACGATGTTTTAGGGGTTACGGTCACCCAAAGATCTAAAGAGGAAGCGCATGATTATCGCTATTTTCCCGAACCAGACCTCCCTCCCTTGGTCATCAATCAAGAGTGGATAGAAAAAGTCCGTCTTCAGTTACCGGAATTACCAATATCTCGCCAACGACGTTTCCAGACGCAATATGGATTGAGCGCTTATGATGCAGAAGTTTTGACCGAGGAAAAAGTCATCGCCGACTATTTTGAAGAAGTGGTTAAGACATCACCGCAGATTGCACCGAAAACCATCGCGAACTGGATCAGCGGAGAATTGTTTGGACTGTTCCATCAAGCGGGGTTCGGTTTTGATCCAAAGCGTCTCTCAACCAACGCCTTAGCAGAGCTGCTCATGGAATTGGCAAACGGGACGATCAATCAAGCCAGCGCAAAAATCATCCTCGCTGAAATGTTTGAAAGTGGGAAAAGAGCAGGGGAGTTGATCCAAGCAAAAGGCTTGACGCAGATTTCGGATGTTGAACTGATTAGAGAATGGGTCATTCAAGTCTGTCAGGCAAATCCTCAGCAAATTGAAGCCTATAAGAAAGGGAAGGAAACCATCGCGCAATGGCTGTTTGGGCAGGTGATGCGGCAGGCGGGTGGCAAAGCCAATCCCCATATTGTCCGTGAGATGTTAGCGGAGTATTTAAAAGGGTTAAATGAGAAACCACAAGCATGATTTGGAATGTGAAATATGTCACTATAAAAAGGTGTAGAATCTGTCACTTGACGTTTAAAAGGACTTGGTATAAAGTTAAGAAGTCTATACGTCTATACTAGTGGAAAGGCATTAATTGGATGGACCAGCAGGTCTCCATGCAAACAATCAAATTTGGATAAGAACGGGCGCCAAACCGGAGTGCCCGTTTATTTTCTTAACAAACTATGAAATTTATTATAAGGAGATGACAAATGGCTGAACAACTCAATGCGTTTCAAATGGCGCAAGCTCAGTTTGATGGCGTTGCCAAACAACTGAAATTGGATCCAGCTATAGCAGAAATGCTACGTTGGCCGATGCGAGAATTTTCGTTCCGCATACCTGTCCGCATGGATGATGGCTCAATCCGCATTTTCCAGGGTTATCGTGTGCAACATAACGATGCGCGTGGTCCAAATAAAGGTGGCATCCGCTTTCACCCCAATGAAACTCTGGACACGGTGCGTGCTTTAGCAACCTGGATGACCTGGAAGTGCGCGGTAGCAGATATCCCATTAGGCGGAGGCAAGGGTGGCATTATCGTCGATCCTGCGACCCTTTCTACAGGCGAAAAAGAACGGCTGTGCCGCGGCTGGGTACAGGCAATGTGGCGGAATATCGGCCCGCGGTTGGACGTTCCGGCACCGGATGTTGGGACAACACCGCAGATGATGGGCTGGATGATGGATGAATATTCCAAGCTGGTGGGGCAATATACACCAGGCGTTTTCACCGGTAAGCCGTTAGGTGGCGGTGGATCCGAGGGACGCACTGAAGCAACTGGTTTCGGTGTCACCTATTGTATTCGTGAAGCAATGAAGCACTTGAAAATGGATCCGACCAAATCCGTAGCTGCTATTCAAGGTTTTGGCAATGTAGCTCAATATGCAGCCATAGGGTTCAAGGAAATCCTTGGTGGCAAGGTGGCTTGTGTTTCTTGCTGGGATCGCGAAGACAAAACTTCTTACACATTCAGCCATAAAGATGGTGTAGACCCGCGTTTTCTCCTTACGATTACAGATCAATATGGCACCATTGATAAGAAGAAAGCAAAAGAGGCTGGCTATGTGATTGAAGATGGCGGCGCCTGGATTTCGAAAGAAGCGGACGTGTTGATCCCAGCCGCATTGGAAGGACAGGTCAATGCTGAGACGGTCAAGAAGATTTCCAGCCGGGTAAAACTGGTTGCGGAAGGTGCCAATGGTCCATGCACTCCAGAAGCGGATGAATTTTTCAAGAAGAACAATATCTTTAATATCCCCGACTTTTTGTGCAACTCTGGCGGTGTAACTACTTCCTACTTCGAGAGTGTCCAAAATGATATGAATTATTACTGGACCAAAGAAGAGGTATTACAACGCTTAGACACGAAGATGACCCAAGCTTTCCATGCCGTCTTAGAGATGAGCGAGAAAGAAAAAGTATATATGCGTGACGCCGCTTATATGGTGGCGATCAGCCGTGTTGTTAAAGCGATGCAGCTGCGAGGTTGGGCGTAGTCGCATAATAGTAGTCTCCTTCCTCCTTTCTGGGCTGCCCAAGGCGGGGCAGCCCTTTTTATTATGGCGCTTTTCACACCAATATTGTCGGATTGGGGTTATGATTAATGGAATAGTTGAAAAGGAGTTCAATAAATGAAACAAGACCGCCCCTTGCGAATTATTTTCAGCTTTGTTTTGATATTAATTGGGATCGCATTGGCGATATTTTTTACACGCCAACGTACACCCCGCTATACGGATGATGTGTCACCAAAAGGTATCGTTCATAATTATGTTGTAGCGCTCCTGAAAAAAGATTACGAGAAGGCTTACTCCTTTCTGAAAGAAGGAGAAAATAAACCATCCCTTGAAAATTTTCGTAATGCATTTCTCACCGGACAGGTTGATATCACTTCGACCAGCCTGGTAATTGGTGCGGTGCAACAAAGCGGTGATCAAGCAACTGTTGACTTATTAATTATCCATAACAGCACCGACCCATTTAACAGCGGATATAATGAGTCCACTAGCGCCACTTTAATCCGCGATCAATCCGGCGAATGGAAAATTGCTACCATGCCTTACCCTTACTGGAATTGGGATTGGTATAACCCGCCGGTCCAACCTCAGCCAGGGCCTGGAACGGATTAAGAGAGGAGCTTTCGATGCAAACCATTCGTAGAATTTATCTCTATGTTGTTACTTTAGTGAGTCTGGAAACGGTGATATGGGGGTTAATCGGTTTGTTGCGCTCGATTGCTTCTCCTCAGATTGTGGGTGGAACTGCGGAAAGGCTGGCGGCGCCATTAGCATTTGTGCTTGTCGGAATACCTGTATTTTACCTTCATTGGTCTTGGGCACAGCGCTCGGCAATGAACCAATCGGAAGAAGCGCTCAGCTGGATCAGGGTGCTCTTTTTCTACCTGGTGATGGCTTTCTTGCTCATCCCGATTGTACAGAACAGTTTGGCTTTCCTGAGCCGCACCGGAATGGTTGTATTTGGTTTAGATGCTTGGCACGCTTTAGTCGGGGGTCGGCAAACGGTCACGGATAATGCGATAGCCGTGTTTGTCAATGCGCTTGGGGTGCTTTATTTTTATCCGCTGTTGAAAAAGAACTGGAGGATGGAAGACATAGCCCATAGCGAGGATGCCAGCATATCTTCCGTGCCCAATTATTTTTTCGATATTCGTCGCTTGTATCGTTATTTATGGTTGGTTTATAGCTTGGGAATGAGCGCCTTCGGTGTTCAACAGTTGATAGTTTATGTTTTGCTTAGCCCAGATGCGCTCGGGGTCTCGGCAACAATTAGCCTGGCAAATGGATTGGCGTTGATTGCAATTGGGTTTCCCTTATGGGTGTATATTGACAATTTGATTCAGCGCTCCACCCGTGAGGCTGCAGAATCCCATTCCTATATACGTTTAATCTTTCTCTTCATCGTCACCCTTTTCGCTTTATTTACAATTTTATTTAATATCGGCAGCATTGGGTCTGTCTTTTTACGCAGGATTTTTGGAGAAATGATCACCTATTTAGGCTGGTTAGATTTTCTGCGCCGCCCTGTTTCTTTGCTGGTGCCTTTCTATGGGATTTGGTGGGTCTATCGTCCGCGCTTGCAGGATCGGATAGCGATGGAAAGCGATGTTTCTGTGCGAGCTGGTTTTATTCGTTTCTATCGCTCTCTGCTTGCTTTCGCTGGATATACCACCTTATTGATCGGCACTAGCCAATTGTTGTCTTTTTTAATCGATTTTCGTTTTAATCCGCAAGCCTCTTGGGAAAATGACTTAAGAAAAATTCTTGCTGCTGCTTTGATGATGATTGGGATTGGCGTTCCGCTTTGGTGGAACAACTGGCAGAAAATAAACCGCGAGGTGGAACAGAAGGATTCAATGGGAGAGCATGCGCGAAGATCGTTAATTCGGCGGGGCTATGTGTATTTTTTTATCTTGAGTGGCGTGCTGGGGGTTATGTTCAGTAGCGGGGCGTTGTTATATCGTTTATTGATGAGCCTATTGGGTACGAGTAACCCCAATTTATTGTTAGAAAGCTTACGGAATCTCCGTCTGTTGATGATATTTAGTTTTGTTTTGGTGTATCACTGGCGCACCTTGCGAAGTGATTTACAGAAAGCTGCCATTATTCAAGAAACGCAGCGTGCCAATTATCGCGTGGCAATCCTGACAAAAAATCCTGAACAAGCGAAATTAATCACCGAACAATTGACAAGGGAAGCTCCGGGAATCACAGCAAGCGTGATTTCCCCCGCAGCGGTGCATGTTGCGGAATTACAAAATTATCCATGCGTCATTGTCGATGATGAGATACTATGGGAAGATCCCATCCCCGAGGTATTGAAAGAATACACTGGTGAGCGTGTGATTATCAGCCATCCCAAAGAAGGATGGTACTGGTCGTGTGGCTATGAGAGGAAACCGTTGGCACAGGTGGGTGAAGTGGCGAAATGGGTTCATGCTCTTGCCGATGGAAGGCCGATACCTCAACCTGCTCGGTATTCTGCTTGGAGCGTGGTTGCTTATATTTTAGCGGGTTTATTTTTGTTGCAAATTTTATTTGGCTTGATTATGACAGGAATATCTTTAATCGTTGATTGATCATTTTTGACCAAACGACAAATTATTTTTCGAGAGTGTTGAAAAACAAGTTCATAATGGACCAAACCCTCAGACTTTCATATAAGGCATATAGTTGAAGATAACGACCAAAGGCAAACCGATCTGCTGCAGGAATTTGAGATGGAAAAAATAATAAATCCTGAAAGGTCTCCGCAAAAGTCTTGCCTAACAGGTTTTATATACCAGCAAGTCGGGTTGCGTAGGCTCTGGTGACAATCAACAAATATTAAAACCTGACAGGTCTCCTAAAAAGTCTTCCATATCGAACCTCTTGTCCATGTGCGCGATTCAATAATCATTAGCTCTGGTAAGACCTGTCAGGTTTGAACTAGGTGGTGTATCGCGAAAGGCTTGCGTTCCGGCTTTTATGTCCATGCAGGTGCGAATAGATAATAAAACCTGACAGGTCTCCGGAAAAGTCTTCCATATCCTACCTCTTGTCCATGTGAGCGATTCAATAATCATTAGCTCTGGTAAGACCTGTCAGGTTTGAGCTAGGTGGCGTAGGCTCTGGTGACAATCAATAAATAATAAAACCTGACAGGTCTCCTAAAAAGTCTTACATATCGAACCTCTTGTCCATGTGTGCGATTCAATAATCATT
>DAOTVW010000131.1:0-30157 GCA_034436035.1 Anaerolineales bacterium | reverse complement strand
TGGAGTCGAGCCGTTCAGGATCCAGCCTCCAGGTGACATACTCTGAATTGTAGATTGCCAGCACCACACCATCAGTGGGATCGGTGGGAGCGACCTTGAATGCGACCACGATCGCCCCGTTGGCGAGTTTCGTACCCGGCTTTAGCGACATGCTCATTTGCCTTTCATATTCTGGAGTCGGAGTCGAGTCATAGCATATTTGCGGAAATAAACATGGGGGATGTTTTCAGGGTCGAGTGAGGCATACCACGCTTCGTTCAATCGCAATAGATGGTCGATAATATCTGTTTCCATGGCTGGATTATTTCCTAAAATGAGGGAAGCTAAACCTAGCTATACCCGATTTCCAGCAAGAATCTGGACCTCTAAAAGCTATGAAGACAGACCGGACACCCAGGTATAGTCGCTGGATTGACCTGAGAGGCTACCAAAGGATCTTCGTTTTCCATGAGATACTCGTTCAGGCCATCTACATAGGCATCCACCAAATCCTTCTCGGTCCCAAAGGGGTGTAGACACTCCCCACAGACTAGATACGGATTTTCGATAGGCTCATGAACCTCTTGATGACCATAACAGAAATTCGGATCCTCCCATACTGGATTATTCATCCACATAAATCTCTCTGCCTCTCTCTAAGATGATTCCATCATCTAAAGAAAAAGATGCTGCTATTTGGGCTGAGGTGGCTATCCCGATTTGCTCATTGGTATTTGCATCATATACGAACATCAACGGCTCGTCTAGGTCCGGATAATCTTCCATGATCTTATCGAATTGGTACCCTGAATTGAAGTTTCTCCATATCTTGGGCTTATTGTTGTTTCTGGGGGTATGGGGGCCTATGGAACGTAAATCAGGTCGAAAATTTGGCCTGTACTGACTGGTGTAAAATCCCACGCATCTACTCCAATGTGAATTTGATTACCATCATGCAAACGATATGGCTCATGGGTATGCCCATGAATATTGTAAGTCTCGGAAATCGGTGGGTACGCCCATGGGTAACGATCATCACCCTCTCTCGGGCCAAGTGCCGGGAAATGGCACAGATCAAAATCCATGTGGGTACCAGCAGGAGAAATAAGGGTGACTCTTACCTGAGAGGGAAGAATATCCTCAAATCCGCCAAGCTCAAGATACTTCTCTCTCCAGCCATCCACTTTTGCTCGCTGCTTTGCCTGGACCTCGGGAATAACTTGAGGGTAGATAAGACCCTCCCAGCAGTTATCGTGATTACCAGGGATAAGAAATTTCGCACCCGCTAGCTCCCTAACGAGAGGGAGTGTATTAGTTCTCTTGCCCATGCACACGTCCCCCAGGACATAAACAATATCATCGTCTTCGACAACACTGTTCCAGCGGTCGATGATGGTACGATTCAGGTCATCTAGGGTGTCAAAAGGGCGCCATCCTGGTTCGCCGGTAGTGGTATCTCGCACCATAGCCTTGTGGTTGAAGTGCAAGTCACTTGTGAAAAAGATAGTCATAAGAGTATTCTTACCCATCACAGGGGAAGGCTAAACCCTCCTTAGCCCCCAGAGCCTCTTGCAGTCTTCTGATGTAGTTTGGTACATTTTCTATATTTTCCATACAAACCAATTCAATTTCATCAATAATATTGAAAGACTCTTTGCGTTGTGCATTGACATATTCAATGTACGGTATGTACTCTTTTCCGTTTTTTAATATAATATGACCGTTGGACATAAAACGAATTTTACGCCAGTGCCACAATAAAGATTTAAACATCCTCATCCACCCTAAATGGTTGATTTCCCTTCGGCTTGATCTGGTCCCAAATCATTTTTTGCATCTTCGGAAGGTTTTGATCCCGATATGCAAATATCATACCAGAATTTTGCTTATTTAGGGCCAACTCAGCGAATTTTCTTTTATATTCAGGGGTGTTTTGTGGTTCCCCGATTTGCTGGCAAATCTTGGTGAAATCTTGGTCAACCAGATGTAAAATGTGCCGTGATTGCTGCTCTAATTCATCTTCCACTCGCATCATCCACCTGAACATCTCATCTGGGACATTATTGATGACAAAATCTCGATGTTCCATATCACCAGTAGACATATACTGCCAGATGGTTTTAGTCGTGACACCGGTCAGGCACTTATGAAGCTCCAGATAGCGAGGGTGCTTGAATTTTAGCCGAAAAGAAGTCTCGCCAGGACGCACCCAGCATGCGACGACACCCTCTTGATCTTCGAATTCCTCCGAAGTAGCCAACAGGTAGGCATCCTGAACCTCCCCAATACGGAAGTTCTCGGGCACATAGAAAACCTCAGATGGGTCCCAACCAAAATTTGCGGGGAACAGATCCTCGCCACTGCGATTGTCGATCAGAGCTAAATAGGCAAGCTTCTCCTCTTTACCATAATCGACTACGATGCGGTTCCCGGGATAAATAATCTCCACTAGGGTGGTAGTACCCAATCCACCAAAAGAGGCAGGATTGGTCAGATATTCCAATCCATAGGTACGATGCATATAGTCACGAGCCCATTGTGCTTGATCTGAATAAAATGATCCTCGGGTAGCAATATCCCACCAGTGATTCTTCGGATCCCAATGGATAATACCCAAGCTACCATCCATCTTGAGTGAAACAAACGTAGGGGGTGAATTCAGGGCATACTTCGGGATAGGAGTTTGCCCATAATTCATAAACTTAGGGAATGGACGGCCAATAATTACTTCATTTTCATCCGTAATGAGCCCACGACACACCATAGTTTCGTGACTCCACGCTTGATCAAACTGACATTTATGGGTGTAATTGTAAATTTTACGCCCATTATCAGCCTTTTGAACAGAGATATACCCCTGCATGATTTTATCAACAAGAAGCTGGGGATTTAGAATATCGTGTAGGTAGGTCATAGTGGTGAGTCCTGCATACTAGAATCGAACTAGTATTCTTGGCGTATGAAACCAGCGTTCTTCCGTTGAACTAATGCAGGATTGGTGCCTCTCCTGGGAGTCGAACCCAGCGCAGCGAATTTAGAAGATTCGCTTAGTCGTCCGGACCGAAAGGCTTGGTAGCGCATGGGGGTAACGATCCCCCTCCTTCGGATTGAAAGTCCGACGTTCCCAGCCTGGAAACTGATGCGCCATGATTTGTTCAACTAGATCCTACCACATCCATCAGGATCCTAAACATATGGGCGGGGCCATGAGGAATTGAACCCCCGAGCTTTCACTCTCCATCCCTGTTTTCAAGACAGGTTGCCTCACCGTGGGCGGATGACCCCAAGATCAAAACTACTTTTTCCTAATCCTAAACTGATATAAATCTTTTTTAGTCTTCTTCAAATGACAATAATGACATAAAACTTGGCACAATTTCAATTCAGCTTTGCGCTTTTCCTCCGAAGCTGTCCATATCCATCCATTACCAGGACGCTTAGTATTTGGGCGGCGTATAGGCTTTATATGATCTAGCTCTAGTTGTTCCCTAGATCCACACTCCTTACACATCTTGTCGGCAAAATATTCGGATCTTCTAGTTTGGCGTACATGACGCATATATTCAGCAGTAGCCACCTAAATCTCCTTTTGGCGGATCGCAGGTTACTCGAAAACCATGGCTTTTATAAAGCCACACACTATTTAGCAGATAGGTCCGGTGCGCCTGTCCGGTTTACGATCCATGGGCTACTTTTGGAGTCGTCTTTTCGTAATAATCAAACCAATCCTTAAGCTTGACTTTAGTAATTATACGCTCTCCATAGCGATTAAATAATTGTACCACAGGAGTACCGACATATCCCTCAATAAAAGCCTTATTATGGGGTAGATTGATTTGAGAAAATGGATCTCGGGGGGTGTGCCACCATTCTCCTAGATGTACAGATTGTGCCATCTTAGACACATCTGTAATGCAATCCATCAAGGTTCCATAAAATGCGACTGGCACTACATCAAAACCGAAAGACTTGGCGATTTCCTCAACAGCGTCACGCTCTAGCCAATATTTATCCACCTTGATATCAAAGAGAATAAAACCTTTATCAGAGCGGTAACTATTACCAACCTTTTGGATACCAGCCCCATACCCCTCACCATAGAGAGTGACGCTAGCCTCATCCCGATTTTCGCTAAAGCGCTCTTTCCAGAATTCAGGACCGAAATCACCCTTGGTCCAAGTTTCCAAGACTTTTACCAAATCTGCTGGTAGCTGAGCTTTATTGGTACGACCTCCAATAGTGACGTTGCTACCATCCCAATGTAGGCGAATGTTAGTCCCGTCGACTTTTTCGGTCCAAATCCATTCCGTATTTTCTAGTAACCCAAATTCGGGCAGAGAATAGTCCCATGGTATGATGACACCATTTTTAGTACGTTTAAAAACACCTTGTATCTTATGATATTCAGGTCCGAAATTCATTACCACTCCGGTGGTCGTATAAAAATCTCATATTTATGTATGAAATTCTCTTGGACGCATGGATACACACCATCTCCGTCCGATTCCGCAATTATATAATCCCACTGACGGATAGATATTTTTTTATCTGATTTTTTTACCCACAAGGTAAGATTTTTTTAGTAGGATCAACCTCAGCTAGATCCCTTATACGAGTATCACCTTTGAGAGGATGTGTATACATAACAATAAATGCTACTATATCCTCATAATTATCTCCGGTCCAGCGGATAGCATCAATTTCGACAGCCTTAGAGCGATATCTCATAGATAATGAATCTTGTTTTTATCGCTCACATAAAGAGTATCATCAGCTATTTGTCTAACCTGATATGTAACATCATCGGGAAGAATATCTTCTACTCCTCTTAATAGATAATGACCAGCATAATTTTTTCCGACATTCTTAGGACACTCAAAAACATACAAGAGAGAATATAAATGTCGAAGCTCTTTTTCGGTAAATTTGATGGTGTAGGTAGAGTCCTGAGGAAGGGTGAAATCAACTAACTCCATTGGGTGATCCTTTCAATTTTAGGGGGTGGGCCGAGGCAGATTCGAACTGCCACAGAATTAACGGGAGTTTTACAGACTCTTGGGTTCGCCAATACCCAGTCGACCCATATTTAGATTATAATTGGTGGCGGGAATCGGAGTTGAACCGAATGTCTCTAGCTTATGAGGCTAGTGTGGAAGCCGTTTCACCCTCCCGCAAAATCTTCAATTAATGTAGCATGACCTTTTGTTTGCTGTCCAGTAGCACCTCATATAAATTCAAAATGATACATAACAGGCAGCCGATTTCTTCATCCAGTTTAATTCACCACATTGATATAATGCCAGAAATTTCAGCTTGACCAGTTGAAGCTCCTTATCTCCTGGCTGAGGAGCTACATCGATATTTCGGATGACCTTACCATCTTGAGAAAGTGACCAATATCCACCCTGGTACTTTCCCATATTGATGTACTTAATTTCGTACATTATATCCATCTCTAAAGCTTAAATCCGATGTGTCCAAAATACCCCAAGCATTTCCGTTATGATCAAGATCACAGGCCAATGCCTCAATTCTAATATTGTGCCAAGTATAGCTTGAACGCTTGTGCCAATGACCATGAAGTACAATCTTTGGATTTGTAGTAAGGATAGCTCTCCTTAAAACATCTCGTGTTGGCTCACACCGAGCATCGATTGTCTTCTCGACCCTAAAATGTGCAAGCTCTGTAGCAGGATAGGGGGTATCGTGACAAATAAACACATCCAAGGGGAATTCTCCCAAACGGTCCGCATCCTCCTCGTGAGCCTCCTCAGCGTGCGGCCACCAAGATTGACCTGGAGTACGCCACATATAATCTACAGAAAATGCTCCTCCAATTCCTCCAAACCGTACACCATCATACTCCCAACGAGTACCATTGGGAATATAATGAATATTCGAACGAATATCTAAATCATTAGCCTCTACACGAGCATTTAACTCATCATAATCTTCGTGGTTACCTCCAATAAAATCCAGGGTCAACCCATTATCATCAAGCATACGCTGGGTATCGTCTAGAAAATTAACCCCAGAGGGTCCAGGCCAGATACCGAAGTCCCCGACCTGGAGAATACGATCGCATGAATTTTTACTCGCATTTTTAACCAAATACTGCATAAAATGCGCATTCCCATGTACATCTCCAGCAACAAGTATCTTCATGCGGTTATTCTACCCATCCTCATCGTCATTTAAACCCGACCAAAACTGGCCTACTGGTAGATCCAGATCCTTCGCCATACTCATAATCTCGTTAATCTCGGCCGCAGCCGCCTCTTCATCCCTACGCTCACAAATCATGTGATAAGTCTCAGCATAACCAGCAATATCTACCACTGAATCCTTGTGATCTGGCGAATTTACCAGACGAGAAATTTTGACCCCTATCATGCACAAAGCAACCTGCTCAGGAGTCGGCTCAGATCCAAGAATACCAGACCAAATCTTGGCCGTACGAGTAAAATCATGAATTGGGTGACCGTATACTCCACCACGATCGCCATGAACCAATCCCAAAGCCTTGGTAAGTGGTGAGCGCTCTTCAGTGCTAAGAGGTCTATCAATTGTAGCGATCATAGATTCATGCTCTGCATTACTGATCCCTAAAAGACGATTAAGATCCAAAGTTACCCGATAAGAAAAATCGGCATCAATTTCCTCCCATGAAACAATAGCTACATCATCCACCTTTTGATTTCCCAGGGGACCATCTAACCACACAAGCACCGGTGTTTTTCCAGTAGCTCGTGCAACCGCAGATTCCATAGCTACACCCTGAGACTTCCCCCAGCCCGGCAGAAGAATTATGTGAGTGGCCCACAAGACCGCTTCAAGGTCCCACTGCATAGCTTTTTGCATACTAAAATTATCTAGGTTTCCATCAAAACCTTCTTCAACATCCTTTTCAGCAGGAGAACGTATTTCCCAACCCTCATTCCGGAAGTATTCAGATGCCGCTTCGAACGCTTGGTGGTTAAAGTTGGGATAACCCCTCATTGGACCTTAACCGGCCACGTATGCTCGGATGGAATTAGCACCGTCCGAGAAATTCGTCTTATTCAGATCGAAATTAATATTTAACGTGGTCATAGGGCCTCACCTCTTTTCTTAAATTTGCTCCTATATTCTAGGAGACCTTGTATGTTTCGGACAGAATCTTGCAATAAACCTAAGGATCGATTACAGCGACCACAAAGCAATCCTCTGACATCGCCCGTTAGGTGGTCATGATCTACAGCTAATGAAACTATACCGAATTGATTACGGTGTGTTTCTGCTTGCTTACCAGCTGCACATTTTCCTTCTTGTTTTGCAAACATTACATCATATTCATCTGGAGTAATTCCATATTTTTTTATTTGAAGAATTCGTTGCAAATCTACATCTTCGACATAAAAGTGCGGTGGTCATTTTGGTGCCATTGCAACCGGGACAAGTATCCCTTTTATTAGCCATACAATATCATAGCATGACTATGTAAATATATCGATTTTTAAACAGAATAGATTTGGAAAATGGTCCCTCTGGCGGGAATCGAACCCACAATAGTTGATTAAGAGTCAACCCGTTTACCATTAGCTTACAGAGGGCAAAGATTTAATCAGAACAGGTACATGTCATACCGGTTATAGGACACATAAAGGGACCGGTTGAATTTAGAATATCAATACAAACAATACAATTGACTTCGGGGTATGAGACAAGAGGACCATTTTTATGGTAACCGCAAAAAGTTGGATAATCTGGACGAGATGCGCAGCAATAATGAACCAAAGAATCTTCATTAGATAATTGAGTATCTTGAACAATCTCAATATCGGTGACTGCCACTTCATTCTCCCATCTATTAGATTATTCTAACCCGTACTCCCACAGGGAATCGAACCCCGGTCTTTTCGGTGTAAACGAATTGCTCTACCATTAAGCTACAGGAGCATGATATCCAAAAGAGTCGGAATGGAGAGAATCGAACTCTCGTCTTACGGTCCCAAACCGTAGGCCCTACCATTGTGCTACATTCCGTAAAAATTTATTGGTTAAAATGAAGGGATTCGAACCCTCGTCCTCCGGCTTCGGATTCCGGTGCTCTGTCCATTGAGCTACATTTTATCAAAAGCTGGAGAGGTAGGGGTCGAACCCACATTAAGAGATTCAAAGTCTCCTGTCCTGCCGTTAGACGACTCTCCAATGTTTTGGGTAGTTTTAAGTGTTACCCAGCACCTATAGATTATACGGGAAGATACTTATCCCATGTTTCTTGCAGAAGCTCATTAGATCCAGAGTAAAACCATACCACAGTTTTCGGCGGCTTCGGGGTGAATTTTAGGCTCCATCCCAATTCATCAAGAGTTTTATCAGCCTTCTTTTGGTTACATTTACCACAAGCAAGTACCACGTTTTCCCATGTATGCTGACCACCTTTAGAGCGAGGAATTATGTGGTCTATAGTGTGACCCTGTTTATCACAGTAGGCACATTTACCACGATCCCGAGCTACCAAAGCCTTACGATTAAGAGGAATACGAGCACGGTAAGGAATTTGTACCCAATTCTTCAAACGAATAACCGTGGGGGTCTTCATGCTCATACGAGCGGCCCTAAGAGGGTCTTCGCTCTCCTCAACAACGTCTGCCTTGCCACCTACGATCAGTCCAATCCCACGTTGTAAACTAACAACTCGGAGTGGAGTAAAATCTGCATTCAAAAGTAAGATTCCAGACATTATCCCTCCTTTTGTTAATTTAGTATAGCGGACTGGAATGTGAATTTCGAGTGGAGAATAGGGGAGTCGAACCCCTGCCTACTGCGTGCAAAACAGTCGTGCTCGCCATTATCACTAATTCCCCATTGGCGGTGACGATGGGATTTGAACCCACGTTCTCTTGATTGACAATCAAGCGCATCCGGCCAGACTATGCTACGCCACCATTATTTACAACGTGCCTAGAGAGGGGGTCGAACCCTCACTGTACAGTTTCTAAAACTGTTATCTCTTCCATTGGATTACCTAGGCAAGGTCCCACCTGTCGCCGCTGTTTCCTCCATCCGGTGGGCCGATATTGGAGGGGGTACCGAAGCGACTATTACCGGGGTTAGCGGCTCTACTTCGGCTTGCTACATCTAAATTATACCCCTTTCGAGTATAATTCTAAACCTCGTTCTGCCAGGACTTCTTTTCGACCTGACGGAGAGAGTGACGCATCGCCTTGCGATGAGCCTTCTTCGAATTCGGAGCGAGGCGACCAGCGTTGGACTGACGACCGGGGTTGTCGTAGTCACAGCACCACCTGATCTTGTCGAGCCTTCCCATCATCTTCATATGCATGTTCTACCCCTAAAATCAAGATCCTAAACAAGTGCGAACGGGAGGATTCGAACCTCCACGGCTACTAGGGCCAGCGAGCTACCCGCCTAATTATAGAGAACATTTTAAGGGAATGCGGGTAACTTTAGCTTCTGTCTACCAATTTCAGCACGTTCGCATGGAGCGGGTAGCGGGTAACGATCCCGCAACTATGACTTGGAAGGCCATCGTGTATCCCTTAACACCTTACCCGCACGCAAATTTGGTACTCAGCAAGGGATTCGAACCCTCAATTTAGGTTTCGTAGACCTACGTGATTTCCATTTCACCAACCGAGCATATACAAAATCTTTTTTTTGAGGGTGATATACCGGTAACGATCCGGTTCCTCTTGATTCACAGTCAAGTGTGACTACCTCTACACCAATACCACCATGGTACCTCGTACCGGATTTGAACCGGTAATCTCTTGCTTGAGGGGCAAGCGTGTTAGCCAGATTCCACCAACGAAGCAAAAGCTGGTCCCCCAGGGATCGAACCTGGACTTTCTTGGGTCAGAGCCAAGCGTGTTGCCAATTACACCAGGGACCAATAAATTATAATGCCGTCCCCTATAAAATGGGCATCCAGGTTGCGATCCTAGATGGGGATAATTCGTTGGGTTGCGAACCTTACTTATTATCCCACGGCGAATCGAAGCGCCGGGAGCTTTCGGGCTTACTTTGGGCGTATACTCCCTTTCGCCGTACTAACTCCCTATTACGTGGTTGGTGTCGGTATCGAACCGGCCTCTCAAGCTCTTCAGGCATGCGCTAATCCATCTCAGCTAACCAACCAATGGAGCCGAATATCAGAATTGAACTGATTTCTCATTCTTACCACGAATGCGTAATACCATTATACAAATCCGGCGTGGTTGCTAGTCCCCAAGAGAGGATTCGAACCTCAAATCTTTGCCATATCAGGGCACTGCTCTAACCAGATTGAGCTACTTGGGGATAAAGGCGATCGCCAGAAATTATCTACTGCATCTCCCCGCTCGGATGGGGGTGTTTTATTTAAACTACATCGCCACATTTTAGCATGCCATGTGTTTGCAATTACAAGGTTTGCCGGTGGGCTTAACTTTTAGCGGATCGGGCTTTCTAATCACACCCGACTAGGGACTTGCACCCTAGATTCCTCGGTCTACCCTTCATTCCTAGCGTCCTAGGCTCCTTCAACACAAAGGTACTAAGTGAATTACTCTTTCCCCTCTGGCATGCGCCTCAGTCTAACGGTCCCAGGAAAGGGACCCGGCTTGAGGTAAAATCAGGGGACGTGCTGCCGTTACACTAAATATCATTTTTGACCTAGGATGCGGAGTCGAACCGCTCTTTCCCCGTGCCCCCACCAGGACTCGAACCCGGATTCTCGGTTTAAAAGACCGCTACTCTAACCTTTGAGTTATAAGGGCGTGTATTTAAAGCGCAGGGACACGAGGAATCGAACCTCGATCGTGAGTTTTGGAGACTCCCATAATACCATTATACGATATCCCTATGTAATAGTCTCTCCTATTAGCCAAGCCTGTTTCTGGAGGCTTTCCCTGCCAAATCTATTCTGTTGTCAAGAAACTGTGTGGGCGAGATTTCCCCGCCGCTAAAACTATTGTACCCCATCTTCGGAAGCTTCAAACCGACTTCTTCAGAAAATTTGTGGGAGTCTCTAGAGTATACACATAATACTCTAAATGTACAAAAGCTCCCAGGGCAGGAATCGGACCCGCATTCAGTGATTAACAGTCACTTGTCTTACCATTAGACGACCCGGGAATGGAGTGGTAAATGGGATTCGAACCCACAGCCTCCGACTTGGCAAGACGGCGCTCTACCGTTGAGCTATTACCACATAGTTACAAAATCCATACTACCAATCTGGTTCGAAACCGTCAATTTGAGAGCACCCGGAGGGAGTCGAACCCTCATAGCAGGTTTTGCAGACCTACCTCTTCAACCGTCAGAATCAGGTGCAAGTATTACTTTTTGCGAATCAGTTTACCATTCGCAATATCAATCTTATTTTCTTTCCAAAGAGCGATATCTTGTACGAGCCATTGACCCGCTCGCTTTTCCGCCGCATATGCTGGCATCCATTTGATTTGCGGATAAATCTCGTTATAACTTGCTTTAAGAATTTCGTTTAGAGTAGTCATGGTTGGTCCTTAGGGAGAGATTCGAACTCTCACTGAGCGAGGTTTAAACTCGCTGCCTCTTCCGTTGGGCTACCTAAGGTAGATTTTTTATTTTTACCCCTGTAAGTAGGGGTTTGTGCATGACAATTGGGACACAGTAATAACAGATTCTCTAAATTATTATTAAGTCCCCAAGGAGGGAGTCGAACCCTCACGCTCTAGGCACTTGGTTTTGAATCAAGCGTGTCTACCATTCCACCACTTGGGGATGGGTGTAGGGTAAGTATACCCTCTCACCCAAATCCTAAACAAATTTCTTATTCCTTTGCTGTGGTAAGTCCCGAGTACAGGAGTCGAACCTGTCTAATTATTTTCTCGCAATTTGTATCTGATAATGGTTATCTTCCAAGTCCCGGCGACGGGGGTCGAACCCGTATGCACCATTAACCTTTCTACACTTTATAAGAGTGAGGGTATACGCCGGGAAGATGCCCCAACTCGGGATGGTTGAGAGATTAGTTTAGCACATCTGTCGGCTCAGATTCCTCATCTTCGTTGAGCCAGTTATCCAACCATTTGCCATACAGGAACTCATTTATACCCCTCCAGAGCCCCCAACAACCAAACACAATTACAGCAGCGATCAAAATTGCGAGCCACCAAGGCCACGGGTTGATGGAAAGAAAAAGCGCCAGAAAGAATATGTACCAAAGAAACATTAGCATAAATTTTTTCTTTCTATATAAGAGAAATTCTGTTCTGAACTTCCACATACATCGCATGGTCCTAGCTCCGGTCGCATCCCACCACATCTCGTACACACACGCATTGGTAGTAGACCGGGTGCCAATAGTTGAACAGTCTTTAAAACGTTTTCGGATGGATAATAACTTGCTGACTGAGGTTTAGGAGGTTGAATACCGAAGATAATATCCATCTCCTGTAGCTCAGCTAGAGCCTGCTTGCGTAGGGCCTCAAATTCGGGATCTTCTGGGGCCTGGGGATCTTCCTCATTCTTTTTCGACCAGATTGGATGGCTAAATTCCACCACAAGCATGACCATGAGGAAGATCCCCATCATAATTAAAAGAAACATAGAGTATTACTTCGCCGGACGGCACCCATCATGAAATGCAGCGGGACGACCACGCTTGCCCGTGGGAGGAATCACATCTCCACACTTGCGACACAGATTCTCCTTGCCACCCTGATCCTTGGGGGTGGTCTTCTTAGGAGGAGCAACAGGAAGAGCCTTAGCGACAGGGGTGGTGGTCTTACGAGTACGCTTAGGCATAGCAGACACATCCGAACGCTCCATCGCCAGTCTGCGAACCTTGTCGATCTGCTTCTCCTGCTCAGAGAGCTTGGGACGACGAACCCAATCCATCCGCTGCTGCTCAGAAAGCTTCCAATAATCGGGAGTCAGATAGAAAGCTTTGTGCTCAGTAAGAAACTCCTGATTCTGCTGGCGGTGAAGCTTGTCCAACTCAGAATCGGTAAGTGCGTCCCGCTCCATCTCTGTTGTTATCGGCATACTGTATCTCTACCCTCTCGGTCGGTCTGCTAAACCACAAATTTGGAACAAGATCCAAATTGCCCCAGATAGGCATAGATGGATCAAAACGACCTTAAGCGCTTTTTTTAGCATTTGACTTCTTTTTTGGAGTCGTCTTGCAAGACTCACAAATGGTAGCAGGACGACCACGCTTGGTGGGAGCCGGGAGAGGCTTCTCACACTGACGACACTGGAGGGTCTTACGCTCTGTGATAGCCTTGCGGCATGCCTCACAGCGAGTAGCAGGGCGTCCAGGCTTACCGGTGGGGTGTATCTCCATCCCACACTCACAGCGACGAATTACTACGAGCTTTTCCTTCTGAGTTTCAGTGGGATCTACATCAGCGACCGGAGTCAGGTCTATCATCTTAGGATCCTGAGAAACTTCAATGGACCCCAAGACCTCTTCATCAATATCGGTAACACTAATAGTGGTGGTCATTTATATATTCTCCTTTAGGGATGGTAAGGAAGGGAATCGTAGGCGCCCCTGATTCTATGATGGTAATAAGAACCGGGAGAATCCGCCGTCAAAAGCTCATGAGCTACAATCTCAGGCACATCAATATATTGCCACATCTTGCCGGAATGAAATTTCAAAGTGAGAATATACCGATCAGCATCATAAGCTACATGAGTAAATACCGTGGAAAAAAGATCGGTATCAAAGGACTTGGGATTGGGGGCATCGTCCTCGTCCCTATCTTCGTCATCGTTTTCGCCAAGCTCTTCCTCATCTCTAACGTCAAATTCTACTCCGGTAGTGAATTCTAAACCTGCGAATCCAAAATCTTCGTTCTCAGCCCAATCATTCAAAGAATCTTCCAGCACCATTGTAATATAGAGTAGTTGCTCGGAATTAACATGATTACCCTCTAAGGTATTAATATCGATAACAATTCTAGAAGACATCAACATCATCCTTTGGCTCAAATTCGGGGAAATATTCTATTTCCCCTCTTGTTTTGTGTTTATGGGTAAGAACTACATTCTCACCCTTTTTATTATGCTGTTTTTGATGAAGAATTTCTACGGAATAAGCATTATTAGCTTCAGTGTGGATAGAGGCATATCCCTTGGGAAACTGATCCCCATGGTCCCATATCATATGGTCAATGAGAGATCCTACACTCATACATTCCCCAGCGACGATCATCCTAAGCATGTAGACCATACCTAGATGGTGTGACATTCGTCTGACTCTGGTAGTGAGAGTCTATATCCGGGTGACCGTAAGGGCGGTTTGCGGAGGTAGTCAAATATTCGAAAGCTACTTGAGCGATCTTCATGCCCGGCCGCAGTCTGATTTGAACCGGGGCTAGATTAGAAAACTCTAAAGTGATGTTACCCTGAAACCCGGGGTCGATAAACCCAGCAGTAGCGTGAATCATAAGTCCCAAACGACCCAAGGAGGACTTTCCTTCAATTCTAGCAACCATATTATCTGGGACGGTAATGTGCTCTTTGGTGGTACCGAGAGCAAAACATCCGGAGAAAATTTTATAGTCCCCGGAGATTTTGGTCATCTTCTGCATCATACGATCCTTTTCCTTCTTGGGGGTCCAATCAGGATCGATATAATCAATCATCCCAAATTCCATCATGTCATCGCCCAAAGTTAAATCTACGCTAGCTGGTTGAAAACACTCTCGCAGAGGTTTAGGGACAATCTTGATTCGCCCAGACTCTATTTCTTTTGCTATATCGACATCACTCAATATCATACATATATCTTCTTTCTGGCAAAATAAACTAACTGAGCGGCCTCCCACACATCATCCGAAACGACCCCTCGCTCTTCTGCTTTCTGTATCACATTGAGGAGATTATCTACCAACTCTTGAAAAGGATCAGTTTTCATTCTCATACATTTTCTCTGAGAGTCTTCCCAATTTCCCTATATAGATTGTAAAGAATCGTCTCGTCCGAGGGTTGTAGGGAATTATAACCCTCATAAGATAGGAGGTTACTCATATCTTGTTTGTTGAGAGGACCCAAGGCAGCCCGAATCATTTCAAGCTCACGTCGACTCACCTCGACCTGAAAGAAATCTTTTTCAGTAATATTACGCATTTAGTTCTCCTCCAAAATTACTACAACACAATTGGCCTCAGTACCATCCCAACTTACCTGAAATCCATGGTTTCTAAACGCCTGAACTGTCTTTTCAGCAGCACTATTGTCTTGACCACCCCAATTCCAATAAATTTTCGAAACGGGTACAGGTTGATAGCGTGGATGCATAGGATTTCGTACATTACGCAATGATGCCCTATTAACCGCATTCCCATCTCCCCACGAGTAGGCCGCCCCTTGACCGCCATAGGTGTAAATATAGGGGATCGAAGTATCTTCTGGCCTGATCCCCAAATCCTTAGCTTCGATGCAGCCACGGCAACACTTTTGAATATTTTGACGGACCTTTACACCATCTTTTCTAATATCTTTGATAGCATCATTAAAACGATCTTGGGTAGAAGACATTTTAGCGTCCGATCTCTCTATTTCAGCCCTGACATTACCCAGCAAACTCGAAGAGCAAATGCGACCTCGGGGGCCATGCAAATTTCGGTAAGGAAAATCAATGCTTCACGAAACTTTGATCCGTGACCATCCCCATTGGTGAGATGATGGGCAAGCTCGTGGAGGACCACAATTTCTCTAGCAGCCCACCGATCTTGGCTAGCTGTGTGGATAGCAATCACCCCTGCACAATAATGGGCCATCCTATTTCCCCTACGCTCTCGCACCCGGCACGGACCCGGGTGGTAAAGCTCAACCACGCTCGGGAGCCCTAGAACCTTATCTACGTAGGTCTGGATGGAGTCGATGCTAGCGAACCGCCGCTCCACCGGGAGGGTAAGCATGGTGCCAGCGATTTCCACTGTCCGTGCTCCCCCCTCCCGGTTTGCTTCGCTCAGCATGCCCTCGACCATATGCTCCCCAGCGTACACCATGGACTGATCCTTATCGGCCATGCTGAGATTCTACCCCTCCACCTAAGCCTTCAAACCTCGGGGAGCACCGAGGCGAGCCCGGTCCCCAGCGGACCGACCAGCCGACCGAGATGCGTTAGAAGAGGCGCTACCGGATCCTCCCTTCCACAATCTCCGAGCATTATTGTTGGAACTAAAGTACCGATTGACCTCCTCAGACTTACGCACCAAAACCAGGGCGACCGAATCGCTCTGAGTCTCCTGGGAAGCCTCCGGAAGCATCCCCACCGGCTGATGGGCAGCACGGTAGCGAGTCTCAGCATCATCCACAGCCTGCTTACGAGCCTCGGAGAGTCGCTGACCAACCCTGGTCGCAAATCCCTCTTGGAAGCTACGCCGTGCAATACGACCATCCATCTTCTTATGGGTCCAGGTGGAGTGGCTGAAATAGGTTTCGCTTTTGTACTCACCCTTCTTGATATAGGCATTGGATGCCTCCACCATCTGCGTCAAAAGTGACGCAAAAAGTGCCTCACAATTGGCGATATCGGAGGGAAAACCGTAAGCATTCACGTAAGTTAAGTTATAGGCAATCGTACAACGAACATCGTTCGCATCGGCAATCTTAAGAAACAGATTCACATAAGTAGCGAGAGCCTTCTTACCAGCCTCGCCAATAATGATCATCTTCTGGGTCGGAGTCTCCTTGCGCTCATGCTCGGGGACGTACTCCCGGGCGGTAGCCAGGTCGATCGCAGCCAGCGTAGCAAGCTGCTGTGCCTTGCTGACCAGAGCCTCAGCCTCCTCGGGGGTGGTGGACTCCGCCTTGCGGAGCAGAGCGGCGATCTTCTCAAGTGTCGTGGTCATATTGAGACTCTACCCTACACGCAGGAGTCCTAAACCTAGAGTAGATGACGAATTTGGGTGAGCTTTTCGTATGGAACAAAATCTGGGTTGGTCAAAACCTCTAGAACATCATTAAGTACACGCTCAGCAGCGATATTGCGTGCAACGTTGACGTTATTTATAAAATCCTGTGTCAATCCATCTTGCTGCTCGCTGGATAGGCCAGCTTCCGTCAAATACTGCCTAAGAATTGCTTCAAGTTGATCATGAGCAATCATTTGATCCAATCCCCGTCAGCCGCATCGATATTAGGATAATTCTCAATCAAGCTAATCTGCTCCGAAGATCGGATATATCCAGCAGAATCAAGAGCATCCATAATTAGACGAGCCTGGAATTCTTTACTTTTCCCTTCGTGTTTCCTCAGCAAATCAGCAATAATTTCGACAGGGCTCTTTAGCGCCATGATCGTCCTCGTGAAATTCGCTCAGTGAGAGTACGCTTCTCATCTAGGGCACGGGCAAGCTTATCAGCACGCTCCTCTACTGTAATCTCGCCTCCACCCTTGCGATTTGAGCGGGGATAAGGCTCCCCTGACTCCAAAAGCTTGATTTGGGCATCTAAATTATCTAGAGCAACCTGGCGACGACTATTGGTGTGGGCCAAATTGACTCGGTTAGTGCCAGACATTTATTCCATACCTCCATGCTGTAGCGTGTACTTGTAGATGTGAATAACTAGGTTATAGCCTCTAGCTCTAGATTTGAAACCTCATCAAATTTCTCTTGGCAGTGCAGATTATTTTCCCAGCCACAGGATACTCTCTCACACCATAAAGCTGTACAATTTGGATCATTACAACCGGGCCACGTATGGGCGCCACATTTTGGACAAATCACAGAATATTCCCGGTAACGATATCTCGGATGCGAACTACCTCCGTGCCCAGGTCCGACATAATGTTATAAGCCTCTTGTGGGTCACGAGCATAGTCGGCTACAGACCAGCGCTTACCATCTCTAAATTCTACGGCATATCTCATATTGAAGTTCTACCCCCTCTGATCAAATGTTAAACGGGTGCAATCCTTAGGCCAACCCGCATAGTCGATAATTTTGACTTTCTTTCCGTAGAGCCCTAAATTGCCGAGGTGAACATCTTCTAGGCCAAGAGAATATTTAAAAAAATAAATATGTCGATTATCCCGCAAATCATTTGAATTTATCAAAACCATATCTGCTCTATCCATTACCATCCATGACCCGCAAGGAGAGCAGGAACGTACCCTTCCCAAATGCGAACGAGTCCGATCATCAGAAAGTTGATATAGCTTGGCCTCTTGTATGTTGCATCTGCAAGCAGATTCATCAAAATCATCATCGGTCGGAGCCACCACTCGGGCAACCTTGAGAACATAGTCAAATCCGAGATTATATACATCTCGGTAAAGACCGGAATCTACAAATTCCAGGTTATCTACTAATCCTCGTATGGTATCGTCGCTGACGGTAATATTGTTGGTACGAAAGCGGGTGGTAACCTTCGTCATTAGATATTTACAATCTCCTGTGCATGAAAACGGACACAAAATAAGTAAGCACCCAAGCTCCCCCCAGTGCCACAAAAAACCACCAGGGGAGCAGCCCGGCCGCATCTGCCACGATGGTTAGACAAAATAGCAATACCAAAAGAGTCTTAAGGAACTTGCTCATGATGGGTTTATACCCCCTCAGACTCTCTCTCAAACATCTGATAGGTGTCATCATCCACAAAGATAAAAGCTGGAGGTAGATTCATCTTAGCCCGGCGAGCATTCTCAGCATATTGCTGTTCACGGCTCGTTAGCGTGCTAAGGAAAGCAAATTGATGCTCAAACCAGGGTACTAAATCAGGATCTGAACAGTGATCAATTTCGGTGGTTGTGTTCCTTCTCAAACTCATTGATGGTGATCCTATTCTTTGGTTCCCAGGGGAATTTACAAGACATACACACTACAGCAAAGATGAAATCCGTGCCGTGTTCTTCGATGATTTTGATATCTTCCGATCCACATTTTACACATTGTCCCATGCGTAAAAAATAGCAGATTATTTTGCAGTATGAAATTCTTCTGTTTCACGCTGCATTGCTCGCAAAAGGATCATCGCCTCGTAATCTCTCTGAGACTCAGCCTCCGCACGAGCTTCAGCGGCACCTTCAAATGAGGCATCAGCGTAACGGTCCGTATCATATCGGTAAGCCACAGTAGAAGTATACCCAACCCTAATCTTGAGCAAACTTCAAGGCAGCCGAAAGTGTGTGGAAGTGTGCGATGATACGACCTGTAGGAGCCTCTTTACTCACCTGTATAACGCCGGTGCCAGTCTGACGCACAACACAGTTATTCCAGGTGAAGTAGCGTCCGTTTGTGTTATTGATCCAAGTCACAATGTCGTCTGTAAAGGGGATGTGGAGGGTGGTCATATCTTTATCTTACCTCAAGCTGCTCGCTCGTGTCAAGACTCAAATTTACGGCGGGCTCAGCAAAAGTAATATGGCAAAGGTCAAACCCATCCAAATGGATCCAAACTTTGCCATCGACGTAAATCGGCCGACCGCAATTTCGACAGGTACTTTCGGTCATGACGACCCCCTAAACAAATAAAATAAATCCAATGCTAAAGAGATTATCATATAATTCTTGAGCCCTTTTCAACTCCTCTATAAAATGGCTCCGCATAAAACTTTCGGTCGCATCATCTTCTAAAATTGTGACCAAATAGTCAATGCGATTTTGTAGAGATGAAATTATAATGGAGAATTCCTCTTTTTCAAGGGTTATACTGGCCCCCAACGTCTACCCCACCTCGACCAAATCAGCGGGCTCCAAGTTGAGTACATCGGTACCCATCTTCTTAGCCACCAAAAGGGCAACATCCCCCATATCGACGCTAGCGGGCGCCTCCACGACAACGATATCACTGTCTCGGAGTGTTGCGGTGTAACGGTGTGTGCTCATACTAGAATCTTACCCCCCTTGTGGGATGTCTAAACCCTGAAGAATCTTTGCTATACGACCAGCTAGCAGATATGCGGCATAACCTTTAGCACGATAAAGATCCGATAAACCTCGATCCGCATTACCAGCAAATTGATCGGTAAAATCAGCATATGCATGTAGAGCGATTTCGATGATTTCTAGCTCTTCTGTTGAGAGTGATAGATCATTCATCGTCTATTCCTATTCTTCGGGGAATATTTACCGCTACGCTGATTAGTCCCCCTCTTATGTCCTATATGCCAATAGGGACAAAAGGGGCACTTATAGGCTTCCATTCCTATAGCTCCCTCTTGTCGCATTCTGCGCAACACTATATTGGCCCCTCCTTGGTGTGGATGCTTTTGCTTACCGTCGCAGGATCTTCTTTGGGTTCGGAGACTCATTAGGTATTTCCTGTCACCTTTGTAGCGCTATCTTGAGGAATCATCTGGATTAGTGTGGGCTCAGAATCAAAGCGAACCTCGATCGACAAATCCATGACAGCCAAAACGGTCCCCAGCCCATCTATATTTTGGCAAATTATTCTATCTCCAACTTGGAACATATCTACTCCTTAAATTTTATTTATACCAGCGATGGGTGTGGATCATTATTCCTCGGTCTTCCAAATAGCGTAACCGACACGATTACCGTTAGCATCCTTGAGTCGATAAACCTCGTCTGGATGCAGACCAATATAGCGCACGTTGGTGATGATAGAACCCAGAATATCAGCCACCTCTCCAGTGGGGTCACCCTCAAATGCAGCGCCATCGGTATTGATATAAACCTCAAAGACTGCCATTGATAACCCTTTCATAAAATTTGGGGAGATTTGCATCGTCATAATAGGGATCGGCGTCTGTGCCCCTAATTTGGTTTGCTAAATCCATATCCATATGAGCCAGAGTATTGAATAATACCTGTCCCGGTCGCATCCCAGGCAATACCTCCAATATTTTGGATGCCTCCATCATCAATTGACCAATATCAATAGTCACCATTCGTCACCGGATTTCTTGTCACCGGATTCCTTATTGAGATCATGAATCTCCTGATAAAGGTCTTGGCATTTCTGCCACTCATTCTCCCAATATTGGATGAGATGATCACGATCTACGCCAAAGGTGGGACGGCCCTGACGTAAGTATGCGATGTGGGCCTGAACCTCGTGCTGGCGGTCTAGGAGTCCGACCAGGATCGTGAATACCTGATCGTCGGTGAGGTGGATATCCATATTCACCATCTTACCCAACGGTGCCTCACATCTAACATTCGCTTCCACCAGGGGAGATGGGTCAGGCCATAGGAGAAATAAGACCAGTAGCCGTTATCTCTGCGCCAGCGCTCGTACTCCTCCATGGACATGGGTTCAGGACGCTCAGTGAAGGTGCCACACAGGATCGTAGTCATCTCACCCCTGTACCCATCCACACCCTGTGGATAATCCTCCGGAGCTACGAGGGTCCCCGACGTGTCACCCGGCGTCTGCTATGGTGACCCCCTGATACACAGCAAAGGCGGACGACTCGGACACACCTAGGCAAAAGGTACAAAAATCCAGGTTAGATCACCCACGTTGGTTGGTAAGATTCAGCGGAGCAAGCAAAGGTAGTAAATCCGGAGGATGTAGTAGGGGCAGCCATAAGAGTGATATCGCACATTAATGGATGCCATCCTCAAGACGATCCAGAAGGAAGAGGAAGTCGCCCGAGCGAAGGAATAAAAAAAAGGGGGACCCCCGAAGGGGTCCCCCTCCTCCTCCAGGTCTAGGGGCGGGCTAGATACTGGAGAAGCTATCAGGAGTCAATGGGATCGATCCACTCGGCCCCCTCCATAGGCCAGAAGATGAGGGTATTGACGACGTTACGAGCAGCCTGCGGACTATATTGGGCATTACGGAAAAATCGGTAAGTCTTGCGAATATACTTTCTGTAGATAGTACCGGAAGTAATGACCATATAGGAGCCATAATCGGCCCGATCCGAACGATTGGTATCAAATATCTTAATTTCTCGAACACTCATGGGCTAACCTTACCACATCCAAGATGTTCTGAAACATAGTTTTAGATGAGGTCCCTCAGGGTAGAGACTCAGGCATGGACGAGCGTACTGTCACCCTTCGTGTCTCTGGGAGCGTCACTGTCCCCCTCTCTACCATCTGGGGGGACCAAAACAGCGACGGCTCTTATGATGACGCACCTCTGAGCGAGATCATGAGGCTCATCCGCTTCATAGGGCTTAGAGATCCATTGAAATTCATTGAAAGCATCGAAGAGCTACGAGACACAGTAGATGTGGAAGTGGATCTTGATGGTGCCCGTGATTGGATCCTGAGTTAGGGGGGTAGAGTTACACCATGGATATTTACTGCCCGAAGTGCCGTGAGCCGTGGGACATGGACTGTCTGAACGAAGAGGCTCTAGCCCGTGTCGAGGAGGAGGGTGGAACCTACGAGCAGCGCCGCCGTGAGGTCCACAAGGAGTTTTATCGCATCGGATGCCCAGCTATCAAGTCTTATGATGCTCGGTGCAATCCTGATACTCTCAATGATCCAAATGAGAATAATCAGATCATCCAGGCGGCCTATGAAATGATGGGTGAGGATGAGGATGGCGCAGCATCCATGCTGGAGGATTGGTTCGGATGAAAAAGTACACTACTTGGGGGTGGCTGATTCATTGCTTTTTTTCTAGACGCCACTACGTAAGTGTAAATGAGGAAACTGGTGTCCATCGATGTAAGCATGGATGGTATCAAGGATATCCGTGGGTTTAAACTTTCTTTTAAATGGGGTATAATCAATATATGAACAGGAATGTGGACGGTACAGCGCTCACCAACGAGCAGCTTTTTGGCATGGTCCGTCATCTCGGGATGGAGGAGAAAATACCGGGTGTCATGGGTCTTCACAATCCGGGTCTGATCCGGAGTGAGCTTTTGAGTCTCACCGCCTCTTTCCGCTTCGAGGAATTTATGTCTAGACGACTGGACCTATCTACCTCTGAGGCTTTTGTTCCTGCTGAGAGCGCCCAGGAGCGTCGTGCTCGGGATCGCTCTGCTGCGCTGAATTTCGCCAGGGAGGTGCAGAAGGTTGCCTAAGATCATCATGACGGTAGGGCTGCCTGGTTCGGGCAAGAGCACTTGGGCTCGCCAGCAGCAGAATTTGGATCCGAGCTTGGTCCTAGTCTCTTTGGATGAGATTAGGGCCACTCTCTTCCAAAGCAAATTCTCGAAAACCAATGAGAATTTGGCTACCCGAATTCAGCAGGCGATTATCTGTGAGACTCACTCTCAGCTACGAAATATCATTGTTCACAATACCCATCTGAATCCTGCTACGGTTAAATATCAGATCGAGTATTGTGGATTTAATCCTAAGGCTGAATTGGTTATCAAATCTTTTCTTGATGTTCCTCGTAATGTTTGTTTTGAGAGGAATGCGGGTAGGACCGGATATACTAGGGTGCCCGATGAAGTTATCGACAATATGTACAACAAATGGTTCGACGCAGATGGCGTTTGGATCGGACTAAAGGATAAGAAAATCAATGAACTTTTTCAGTGTTAAGAACTATGGCGAGCTTCGTCAGTTTCGTTCGGTTCGTAAGGTCTATGGTGAGGATCGCCATCTTCACGAGCATGAGTTTATGGTTATGGCTCCTAATGGACCCACCGCTGCTACCCTCATAAATAGCCTTGTGGCTGAGGATTATAAGAAGTACGGTCCGAAGCTTTTTGCCGCCAAGATCAATAAGAAGAATGGTAGCCTCAATGTTGAGGAGGAAGATGCTGCATGACAAATGCTACCTGTGCGGTAGAAGCCATTCGGGCTATCCATTTTATGGAATTCCTCTACACAAACAGGGATAAGGACACTGGATATCATATCTGCGCTGAATGTAGGCAGTCGTGGCCTTGTCGCACCAATCGTATTTTGCAGGGAGTGCCTAAATGATTACTGTCAATGATACCCCCGTAAAGATTGAGTCTTATCCAAACTGTGAATCCAAGATTGTTGTTCCTCTCTCGGCTCGAAATTTATCTTCATTTGATTTGTTGCAAGATGTATTTATAGACGGTAAACTGGTAAGAGAACAAACTTTTGCCGAAATTCGGGAAACGTTAGGTAACATCAAGTAATCCTGTGCTAGGTAGGTCTAGAGCCTACATAGGGCGAAGGGAAAGGATTTGTATGTCAGTAATTCCTATGAGAGCCGGATATGTTCCTCAGGTTCCTGTTCACCCTACATTTAAGCCTCTAGACCTACCATCTATATTAGCCGCTATGGTAGTAGCCAATGGCATTGGCTACGATTCTGTAACAGCAAATGCTATGCCCAAAGGCGGCAGTGTTTATTACGCCTACATTGACGGTGCATATGTTAATCTCAATGCAGTAAAGACAGATTTTGCAGGTGCTTCTATTAAGACCATTACTACGCAGGCTTTAGCAGCCGATATGTATGACTGTGAATGGGGTAATGGTACTCCTGCCGATTGTCCTAATTATTGGCACCTCGCTAAAGCTATTGGGGTAACCATCCCTGAAATTTATTGTCCAGCTAGCTGGGTCACTCAAGTACGCAATGAGATGACAAAAGCGGGCATTCCCTCATCTGAGTATTTCATTCATTCCGCCCACTATGGAGTAGGACCCCATATTTGCGATGGGACCTGTGGTTATCCACAAGCTGATAATACGCAGTGGATAGATATGGGTAATTATGATATTAGTATAATGGGAGCACGCTATATGGGGTGGTTGCATCCTAGCTCTACCAATCCTACTGTTGTGACCCAGCCTACCCCGGCTCCTACACCAACTCCAATCGTAAATCCAGTTGTAACCCCTACAGTTGTAACCCCTACATATGAGGATAATGATATGTTTTGCATTATAAAGAATAAGGATAACGGAGCTTGTGCTACGTTCAATGGTTCTTCTAAAACCCATCTGTTCAATCAGGATGACCTAAACAACGTCAAAAACTGGCTATCGGACGTATTTGGTTCTAAGGCTGGTAATGAGGTTGTGCTTACCAGTGAGACTTATGACAATATTCCTTATCAGAATGGTCTTACCCATCCTCCCGCTACCGTTCAGTAAGGACTAAATTGATTACCTGGGATCTATACGAAAGCCGTGAATCCACGGTGGATGTAACAAAGTCCGGTAAAGCTTTTGCATATGACTTATCTTCCAAGGAAGAAGCTATTAGGAAGATAAAGAAATCTCGATTTTTTGATTCTCGTCAGAAAATTATCTTTCATAGCAAGGATGGATTGAGAGAGAATGTATGAGATATTTTAATACAGTTACAAAACAAGTAGCCGTATACCTATTAATTGTGGCTATGTTTGTTGTGGGACTGTGGCGTGTTCAAACTATTGAGTATCAATTTCATCAGCAGAATCAAAAAGCGGCCTATCAGATTTGTACCAGTGGTAATGTTATTCGAAATGAATTAAAGAAGTTTATAGATACTGGTATGGTATCTCCGGTGACTAGCCGCCAGCAACATTTTATCAATAATGCAAATAATGCATTCAAGGATTTATCTTGTATTGAAGTCGTTGGTAAGTAAAACTGTCACCTAACATCTCAGAGCAGTTATAAAATGAGATGCTAACTAAAATTGCCGATCTATTAACTTTATCTGTAGAGCAGCAGCCGTTATCGGGTTTTGTCCGTACGGCTGCTCTTTATAAGCAAGCTCACCGTGCTGTGTTCGAATATGAGCCTCAGCCCGGTTATATTTATGTCCGCAGTCGAGCCATCTCTTCTCGTGCAAACGATAATTACGACTGCTTTCCGGCTGAAGAGATTAAAAAGGCATATCTCACCTTTATTGGTAAGCCGGTTTTTGTAAATCACCACAACGAAGATCATCGGCAGGCTCGTGGCGTTATCATTGATGCCGCCTTGCATGAGGATCATAATTCGGATGGCACCCCCGACACATGGGCTGAGGTTCTTATGGAGGTAGATGCCGTCAAGTTTCCTAAGCTTGCTCAGGCTATTTTAGCCGGGCATGTAGATCGCACATCGATGGGCTGCTTCCTCCCCGGCACGATGATTACAATGGCTGATGGCACTCATAAGCCGATTGAAAAAATTATTGAAGGGGATTTAGTTCTTACCCATACTGGATTAATTGAGCCAGTTACTTTTACTCTTGATTATGAATATGAGGGAACTATCTATCAAATTGATACGGTTGGTCAATCACAATCAATGATGGTTACTTCAGAGCACCCAATTTGGGTGGATCGTAATGGGGAAAAGGATTGGATAGAAGCAAAAGACCTTATTATCGGTGATAAGGTGCTCACTCCGACCCTTCAAGAGCAAGGGAAGCCGGGAGATCCGATCTTCGCACGTTTATTGGGGTTATTTTTAGCTGAGGGTAATTTTGGTTATGATCGAACCCGTCACGGCGACACCCCTATCTCAGTAGAGTGGAACTATTCAGTCAATGAAACCGAATATATAAGCGAAACCATTGAGCTTATTGAATCCATGGGATATAAACCCTGTGGTCCATACATTAAAAATAATTGTGCAACAGTAAGAGTTAATAATATAAACTTTGCACAATTATTTTTACAGTACGGAGGCAAGCATTCTTGGGGTAAGTCCCTTGATCCCGAGGTACTTACGTGGGATACAGAGGTACAAAGAGAAGTCATTAATGGTTGGCTTGATGGTGACGGTCATTACAGAGACAATAGATTTGAAATAGGAACTGCTAGTGAATCATTAGCACAACAAATGCACATGCTGATGCTTCGTTGTGGTATTGCGGCCACCCCTCCAATCAAACAACATTCTCCAAGCGCTTTACACAAAAGGGCTAAATGGGTAACGCAAGCCTCTTTCAATAAAAAACTTTCTTCCGATGGGCTTTGGAGAAAAATTACAAAAATAATCCCATCTCAATATAGTGGTCCTGTCTATAATTTTGATGTAGATGGTGATGATTCATATGTCGCATCAGATATTGCCGTACATAATTGTGATGTTCAATATTCTATTTGCTCGGCATGTGGTAATAAAGCCACTACACCTGCTGAATATTGTGCCCATATACCTCAATTGAAGGGATCTAAGCTTATTCGCCGCAATGCTTCTACCGGCAAGCCTGAGGAAACTCTCATTTATGAGACTTGCTATGGTCTTTCTTTCTTTGAGAATTCAATTTTGGTAGAGGATCCTGCTGATCCCACAGCATTCTTTTTGGGTGTGGATGACCGTGGTCTGAAGATGGCTACTACAGCTTCCAGAAAATCATCTGGCTCTCTTACAGCATTTGTGCAGTCTGCCAATACCCCTAAGAAGTATGGGAGTCTCCGTGATTTTTTGGCGGTGCTTCCACGTAAGCCTGATCTAGGTAACAAAGAACATGCTATCGATCCCGAATCACTTTTCCCTGATCATAAAAATAATCCCGATTACAAGAACCTCCAAAATAAGACCGATGATGCTCGCCTAAATATTACTGAGACTCCTTCTGACGAAGTATATATGCACACCGCTCAGGATCTTTATGATCGTGCGCAAAAAGACCCCGAGCTTCATCAATGGATGACTAACCATTATCAGAAGCATTTTTATAGTGATAAGATACACGATAACGAGGGATATAATCAGGCTATTAGTCAGCACGGGCAAAAACTTCAGGATTGGGCCGATAAGCATTTCACATCCGAGGATAAAAAAGTCGTATCTCCTTATGGAGAGAATTATGCTATGGAAGAATTAGCTGATCTTCACGGCAAATTGAAGAGTCACTATCATGTAAATTCTCATAAAGATATTGACGATATGGGGCATTGGGGGGACGCCAAAACCAAGGTGATGCATAAACTATTGGATACACCCGCTCCTCCTCATCCGCCTCTTTATTCTGATTTTGCACACAATACTTTCCCCAAAGCAGAACCTACAAGAGAAGATTATGAGAATCATCTCAAGAAACACGTAGCAAACTACAGCCAAACATGGAATTCAACATCTGGTGATAGTGAACAGAGTTCTATCGCTCTACAAAAAGCTGCCTCGGAGCATTTCGGCGTAGACAGCAATTTGATGGCTCATATCAAAAAGCATGGTCACGATGACCACATTGAACGTTATGGTCATGAAGAGCCAACCCCATGGGAAAACGGAATGGATGAATATCATGAAAATAAGCCATTCTTCCACCACTATTTAGACTCAGTTTACAAAGATACACAAGACAAGTTAAGTCAAGCAGGTGTAGATCATGTAGCTTTGCACCGTGCTCATAAAGGTTATGGTGGTCCAGAAGCCGTTCCTTTAGGTTTGCATCCAAGCAAAGATATCCGAGATCATGAGCTTTCAGGAGATGCCCAGGAATCTAAGCCAATTAGTATGCAACCTCTTTCATCTTGGTCGTCTAGTAGCTATACCGCTTCTGGTTTTGGTGGTGGAGATTATGGTCATGCGTTCCATGCTGTAGTTCCCAAAGAGCATGTGTTTTCTGTTGGAGAGGGAACCGGCCCCGGGGTACAAAGTGAAAACGAATTTGTGGTCATTGGAGGAAAGGGCCATGCCCAGGTCCGTTATAAGGGTGATGGATGGACCAAGCAGTATTATCATGATTGGGCTCAAAACAAAGGCCTACTCAAGGCTACCCCTCAGCAAGAGGTAGATAACGTAACCTCTAATGGCGAGAAATATAAATTCCATGAGCAAAAGGGTCTATCTGATCATGCTGATGGTCTACACCAGGATAATCCAAAAGCAACCTGTCCTGCCTGTAAGCAGAATAAGCCTAAGCCAAATATTTCGCAAGATTCATTGGACAAGTTGAATGATGCGCTTTCTCCATCGACTCCATCAAAGCATGGCTATACCCCTAGTTATAGCGAAGAGGTAAATAACGCCAAAGAAACCGGCAAATTTACCGGCATAGATAAGAATTGGGGTCCTCTTGAGCATGCTCATTTAGAGCATCATAGTTTGGGGGATCATGATACTTATGGAGCCGAAAAGGGTTGTCCTGCATGTGACGATATAGAAGCTGATCATTTAGATGGTGAGCACGATGGCAGCCCTAATGCTCATTGCCCTCATTGCAAATCTAAGGGATCTTCTAATCCTCCTGTAGCTATGCCTAAGGATGAAGAACCCGATTATGGATCTCAAGCACAAGCTGGTTTGGTTCATAAGTCGGAACACGGTGGATTGGCGCCTGATGATTGGGGTTTGTTAGGTGAGCATCAGAAGGGTGAGCACAGCAAGCCAGATAAAAATAGTCGCTGCCCAGCTTGTAGCTTAATCCATCAGGATCACAAGAATGGATTCCACATCAATCTTCACCAGAATTGTGCTCATTGCAATCACACCACGGCCCCTACTGAGAAATCTATTTCTGAGTTTAATCAAGGGCAGGTGTTAAATGAAAAGTTTAATCAGGTAGCCAAAGGCCCCGAATCTGAAGAAAGCAAGACAAAGCACACTCAATTAAATGTGGAGCACTATGGGGGCGAACACGAGGGAAAAAACGTAGGTGGGTGTCCAGCATGCAAAATCCATCAGATTAAAGAAGATCATTTTTGGGGTGGTCACTCAAATGGTCATGTATATTGTCCAGACGAACAATGTGTTAAGAAGCACCCCAAGAATATCTTCAAAGATAGCGGTTTCACAGAAAAACTCGGTGCTCGTATAGCTTCCAAAAATGAAGATGAAAACGATGAGACTATGATTGATGCATGGCCTCACTGTGATTGGATCAAGGGTAATGCTCTGGACGAAGACGGTAACCGTATCATTCCACCGGTAGAAACTTGGGAAAAGGAACAGAATCTCCACAGATTTGCATCTCAAAACTTGGGTGATAAAACCTATAACGACCCAACCCTTAGTCGTCCTATGCCTTCGTACAATGAGCTTCAGCGTATGCCTCAAATTCATGGTCCTCTTGGCTCTAATGGAGGAAATTGGCGTCAATCTTCAGACGGTCGCAAATTCTTGGTTAAGCCTGCACTAAGCCATGATCATGCCCAAAATGAGATCGCTGCTGGTGTTGTTTATCGTCATGCTGGCGTGAGATTCCCTAATACCTCTATTGTGCATAGTCCTGAAGGGGATTCTCATATTGTTTCCGAGCACATCCCTGACCTAGAGCAACATTCTGGTAGCCAATGGCACAACAATCCAGAATTGCAAAAGAAGGCTCGTCAGCATTTCGGTACAGACGCATTGCTTTCTCATTGGGATGTACATGGGCTGGTAGGAGACAATACCCTCGTAGATCCTAAAAAGAATGAGCCAGTTCGTATTGAATCTGGCGGCGCTATGGCATTC
>DAOTVW010000130.1:0-15626 GCA_034436035.1 Anaerolineales bacterium | reverse complement strand
GCTATCGTGTAGCCCAACACATACGAGTCAGCTTCATCCGGTAAGATCCAGCGGCCTCTCTTACTAATGACCACTGCCAGTTCTGCTTCATGCTCCACTTGTTGACTTTGGGGTGGCAAGATGATGGTATCACCGTTTCCAATGACAGCCGAGGGAGGTTTCAAGAATATTAACGGTACTTCGGGTACTTCTGCTCCATGCTCGCTGGCGTGGGCAATATAATTCCTTCCAATACATATAATTTTACTAGGCAAAACCGGAGGCAGAATTTTGATATTTTGCAGATCATCTTCTGCTTCTAATCTACGAAATTCACTAAAGATGGAACCTTCAATAGGTCCAACCTGATTGCCCAGAATCCATCCTTGGCGCGCAGGCAAATTACCTTTTTGATACCTTAAAAACCGCATAGAATTAATCCTTGTGAATTAATCTAAGTTGCTTCCCAATCGTTCTGAAATTTCAGCGATGGATTGTTCTGTTCCGGCAAATCGATCGGCGAAGCGCCAGTGCAATAATTGGGATAAAGCATAAATCATTGCTTCAACCGAAACTGTAGAGACGCCGATTGAAGGATGGGTCGCAGCAGAAATGACAATATTTGCACAACGCGCTGAGGAGAGAGATGCTGCCCCTAAAATAGCCGCAGTGGGAATCCCTTTTGATTGTGCTTCGCATAATGCTCTGGCAATATAGACCGATTGACCTTTGATTTCGATTGCAATCAACAAGTCTTGGTTAGTGGCGGTATTAATGGTTCGAGCTAAATCTACTACTCCGGAACGAGCAATATAGACCGGAAACCCACCTTGTTCCAGATATTGCACCAGGCTATAAGCATTTGGTTGCGCCGGACCCTCTGCTAAAATAATGATTCGGCGAGCCTTGCCGATCATCTCGACTAATTCTGCGAGGGCGTCTGTATCTAAAGAGACACGGGTTTGTTCTATCGCATTTGCGATTTCATTCAAAGCTTGATGGGCAACATGCGTGGGGGTATTCGGTGTTTTTGCATCTTGGGGTTTTATTAAAAAGTCCCTTTTTACTTTTTCCCGTATTTCTTGCTGTAGTTCTGGGAAACCAATGTAACCTAAATGTTGCGAGAAACGCACTACTGTAGCTGCATCCAGATTGAGCGTATGCGCGAGTTCACTGGCAGTCATGAAGGATGCTTCGATATAGGAATCCAGCAAAAAATCTGCCAATTTGGCAAAGCTTTTGGACATTTTTGGACGTTCGGCACGAATGCGATTTTCGTACTCCATAACAACTCCTCTTTCTTTTATTCCAGCGATTACATTAAATAAATATTACCACATTTACATCATAATACAAAGCTTTATGAAAATATTCCTGAAAATGCAAATTAATTCAACAGATATTTTTCCCTGAAATAATGGTAAATTCGAGTATAATAAAAACATGATCGGGCGGATAGCTCAGTTGGTTAGAGCGCCTCTCTTACACAGAGGAGGTCGGGGGTTCGAGTCCCTTTCCGCCCATTATTGGGTCATCCTATGAAATCAAATTCATAGGATGACTTTTTGTTAATGCGCAAAGAGTTTACTATTTGATCTCAATTGGGTGAATGGCAGATGATAGAAAATACTCAAACGCAACGAAATCGTTCAGTCCTTCAAATGATTGTGTTCCTTGCAATCATCCTGGTTGGCGGGTTTGTTTTATACCGCTTAGGTGTTTTTTCATCTTCTCTTCCCAACTCTCATACCGTGACCTATCGTTTGGTCGGTAGTGCATCCACTGCAGAGGTTTCCTATACATTAGCCAATGGTGAAGCTTCGGAATTAATGGTCGTGGCAGTTCCCTGGCGCGTCACGGTAAAAATACCAAAAGGGACGGTGGTTATCCTCACTGCCGGTAATCCGACCCATACGGGCGATCTAGGATGTGAATTATTATTGGATGGAAAAGAATGGAAACAGGCTTATGCCAAGTCACCGGAAGACAAAATATCCTGCGCAGGAATTGTTCCGTGAAACAGGCATTTTCATCTAAAATTAATGGTTATGGCAATAAAAACGTCAGATAATATATCTGTCAGTTTCAATAAAATCTTTACATAGGAGTCCGTCATGAATGATTTTCTATTTCGTGGTTCTGTCAATGAGTTTGACCCCAATCTTGATGAGTTGTTAAAAATTGAGGCGGAACGACAAACCCGTAAACTGATCTTAATCCCTAGTGAAAGCACTGCGCCATTAGCGGTGCGTGAAGTTTTAAGTTCGGCTTTTCAAAATATATATGCAGAAGGGTATCCAGACGAAGCAACCCGGAAATTAGTGGAAGAAGAAATTTTCGATTACGAAACGCGTTTATCTGAATTTCGTCGTTTTTCTGACCCTCGTTATTACAAAGGTGTGGAATACGCGGATATCGTAGAAATGTTAGCTAGACGACGTTGTGCAGAATTATTTGCCAATACCAAGGTGGACGCAGATGATATCTTCGTGAATGTTCAACCCTTATCTGGCGCCCCAGCGAATAATGCTGTATTCCATGCGCTCATTAACCCCGGTGATCCAATTTTAGGAATGAGCTTGCTGCACGGGGGGCATTTAACCCATGGATCGTCAGTAAACCGCTCCGGTAAATACTACCAGGCTTATCATTACACCATTGATCCAAAGACGGAGCAAATCGATTATGATGCAGTTGAACAATTAGCTAAACAAGTCCAACCGAAAATCATAATTGCCGGGTATTCTTCTTACCCTTGGGCGGTGGATTGGGAGCGTTTTCGTGATATTGCTAAAGCAGTTGGGGCATATCTAATGGCAGATATTGCGCATGTCGCTGGGTTGGTAGCTGCCGGTGTCTATCCTTCCCCGCTGGGATATGCCGATGTGATTACATTCACCACACATAAATCATTATGCGGCCCACGCGGAGCCTGCATCCTCACCACTAACGCAAGTTTAGCCAAGAAAATTGACCGAGCTGTTTTCCCAGGGGAACAGGGTGGACCCCATGTGAATGTTTTTGCGGCAATGGCTTTGGCGTTCAAGTTAGCGAAAACGGAGCAATTCCGCCAACTTCAGACACAAGTCGTGAAAAACAGTATTGCATTTACTGAAAAACTTCGTTCTCTTGGTGGAAAGATCGCCTATGGGGGTACGAATACTCATTTGACCAATCTTGATTGTAGTACCTTTGTTGGCGCAGACGGAACGACATTGTCTGGAGATCAAGCTGCTCGAATATTGGATATCGCCGGAATTGTCGTAAATCGAAACACTATTCCAGGTGATACCTCCGCTGCCGATCCTTCTGGGATACGGATGGGCACTCCTTGGTTAACCCAACGTGGCTTCAAAGAATCGGAAATGGAACAATTAGCAGAGATCATCATCCAAATCCTCAAAGCGACAAAACCTTATACATACGCCATTCGTAAAGGTAGTTTAAGGCGAGCAAAGGTGGATTTTGATGTATTAGAAGCGGCGAAACTTCAGGTTCGTTCATTAACCGAAAAAGCGGGAATCGACTTTACCCCGACGCATCATGGCTATCCTCACTTTTATTTCCTTGATGATCAATTTGAAACAAAAGATAAATTGGCTGCTTTTCTGGTTAAGGGGGATGCGGTTCGTCAATTCCTCGATTACGTTACCGATGTCGATATCTCGGTGCTAAACCCTGGTGAGTCGAGCTCTGTGAAAATAGAAACCCCACAGGGTACTGTCGAGGGCTGGTTATCTTGTCAATCCAGCACGGAATATCTCCTGCAATTTGACGAGCAAAAAGCATCTCTGGCTGCGACATGGTTACGAGCACTCTCGGATGGCTATGTTGATTTTTCCGGATTGGATCATAGCCCAGCAAATATTATGAAAAAAGTTCCAGGTCCAATCATTGTTCGTGACATAACCCCAGTCCCGGCTCCCAAGACGGTTAAAGATGGTGAAAAAGAAAATAAACCATATTATTTTGGAATGCCAAAAGGACAAAATGGTAAACCATTGGATGAATTTCACTGGAGCGAGGTTGAAACCGGATTAAAGCGTACCCCTATTTATGAGTTACATCGCGAACTAGGGGCAAAATTGATTCCCTTTGCCGGATGGGAAATGCCGGTTTGGTATAGCTCCGTGATCGAAGAACATAATGCGACTCGCCAGGCGGCTGGTTTATTCGATGTGGCGCACATGGGAGTTTATCAAGCCGAAGGTGCCGATGCAGCTGCATTTTTGGATAGTGTTTGCGGAAATGATATTGGAGGGTTAGAAGTTGGAGAGTCTTGCTACACCCATTTCCTTGATCCGTTTGCGAATGTTATTGATGATACCCTCGTTTATCGCAGGGGTAAAGAAAAGTTTTTGGTTGTTGTAAATGCTTCTAATGATGATAAAGATTGGGCATGGTTAATGGCAGTCAAGGATGGGAAGGTCATGATCGATAAAGACCGCCCATGGGCGCGTGCATTTGGACGAAATGTCTGGTTGAGGAATTTGCGCGACCGCAAGGAAGGCAAGGATATGCGTGTAGATATAGCACTGCAGGGCCCAAAATCACGCGATATTCTCCTCGCAATGGGAGTGGATGCAGAAAACCGTAAAAAGATCATGAAGCTCGAGCGTACTCACTTATGCGATGCAAAAGTAGGTGAATTTGATCTCATTGTCTCGCGAACAGGCTATACCGGCGAGCGAATGGCTTTTGAATTGTTTGTTCACCCAGATAAGGCTTCCGACCTCTTCCGCGAGATTTTGCGGGTAGGTGAACCATTTGGTGTCAAGCCAATAGGCTTAGGGGCGCGTGATTCATTGCGCACGGAAGCAGGATTGCCACTCTATGGGCATGAGATGGGTATGGGCTCTGGGAAATGGGGGGAGCGAGACTTAGGGGTTGCTGAAGCGGGATTCGGCAGTTATGTAAAGCTACATAAACCATGGTTCATTGGCAGAGAAGCGTTTGCCCAGCGGGAGAAAGAACGGAAAGGTGTTGTCGTTCGCTTCCAGTTCCCAGAGAAAGGGGTGCGCATGGCACACAATGGAGACCCTGTGGTGGATAAACGCGGAAAGGTGATTGGATGGGTTACGAGTTGTGCCGTTGACCAACAGGGTTTATTGACCGGACAAGCTTTTGTTGAGCTGAAATATGCAGAAGAAGGGACACAAATTTATATCTACCAGGGTGCGCCAGAGAAAGTCGGCAAGGCACCAGCAGAGTTTAAATTAGGGGATAAAGCGGTTATCCCTACTGAAGCAGTGGTATTGAGCCGCTTCCCTTAAAAATTTTTGTAAAGGAGGTATGAATGGTAAAACCCGCGGTAAAAGTAACGGGTACATTTCGACAAGAACGTGGTTTACAGACTCCCTGGGATCATCGCTATGCTCATCGTACTAAACGGATGGGTAGTTCTGCTGTCCGGGAATTGCTCAAACTTACCGAGCAGCCGGATATCATATCTTTTGCGGGTGGTTTGCCTGCACCAGATGTCTTTCCGATTAAGGAATTTGCTGAAGCTTGCCAGAAAGTTCTGCAAGAGAACGGAGCTCAGGCATTACAGTATGGGACAACCGAAGGTTATTATCCCTTACGAGAGCAAATATCACGCCATACGGCTCGCTATGGGATAACGATCACACCGGATAATGTCCTGATTACTTCCGGTTCTCAACAAGCATTGGATTTAATCGGAAAAATTTTTATCAATCGAGGAGATCGGATTTTAGTTGAATCACCAACCTATCTTGGGGCTTTACAAGCCTGGAATGCGTATGGAGCAGAATATGTTGCTGTTCCTTCGGATAAGAATGGCATGATTACGGAAGCGTTAGAAGAAGCGCTCCGTTATGGGCCAAAATTCATCTATGTCTTACCGAATTTCCAAAACCCTACCGGTGTTACCCTCTCTCTGGAGAGGAGATACCAACTGGTCGAATTAGCAGATCGCTATGGGGTGCCTATCATAGAAGATGATCCTTATGGCCAGTTACGATTCGAAGGGGAACACTTACCTTCCATCGTTGTTGTGGATAGTCAATATCGAGGGAACCACAGTCATTGTTATCGCGGGAATGTAATTTACCTGAGCACCTTTTCAAAAATCCTTGCCCCAGGTTTACGCCTGGCCTGGGCGGTCGCACCACCTGAGGTCATCCGAAAAATGGTCGAGGCAAAACAAGGTGAAGATTTGCATACTTCCACTTTTACTCAAATGGTCGCCCATGAGGTCTCCAAAGGAGGATTTTTAGACGAGCATGTAAAATTAATCCGCCGTGTCTATCGGGAACGGCGCGATACCATGTTAGCAGCCATGGATCGCTATTTCCCACCAGAGGTTGATTGGACGCAACCGGAAGGAGGCCTTTTCTTATGGGGAACAATGCCAGAATACCTAAACTCGAAAGATGTTCTGGAAGAAGCTCTCAAGCAAAAAGTAGCTTTTGTGCCAGGAGAACCGTTCTACCCGGGCGGCGGCGGCCACAATACCATGCGCCTTAATTTCTCGAATGCGACTCCCGAAAAGATCGAAGAAGGAATTTACCGATTAGGCGAAGTGATTAAAGCAAAAATGGAACAATATTTGGTGCGACAAAATTGATTCCGGAAAACCTATAAAACCGGCGCAACCGACAAAGATTGAACGGTGAGCGAAGCGGATAGTTAATGGATAATCCGCTTCGCTCGCTTTTTTTATCGAAACTGTTTATACACTAAGGACAAGCTTGCTCGAGATGTTCTTGGTAGGTACGAGAGAAAATATGCCGTCCACTCTGATCGCAGGCTGCCCGGAAATAGAAGAATTCGCTTTGAGCTGGCTGAGCAACCGCCAGTAAAGCGTCTAAACTTGGGTTGCAGATAGGGCTGGGGGGTAAACCTTTATACAGGTAGGTATTATAAGGGCTATCGAATTGTAGATCTTGTTCACTAAGGGGATTTGTCCACCATGTTTTCTGTAATTGGTTATAACCGATGGCGTATTGAACAGTGGGATCGGAATCCAGTTTCATATCCGCATGGAGGCGATTCAGATAGACTGATGCTATCATTGGCATTTCATCCTTAATGACCGTTTCTCGTTGAACAATGGATGCCAAAATTACTGCTTGATAGACCGTTAACCCTTGAGATTGAATATCATTCATGAGTTGATGAGTTAGTTGTTCTTGAAAATGACTGGTAAACAAGTGGATTAATGCAGCACTATTTTCTTGATGAAGGAGAGAATAGGTATCGGGGAATAAAAATCCCTCAGTTGACACATTCCCATTTGGCGCAATGTCTGGCAAAAACATCTGCAATGGTTGCTGTGACGCTTGCAGGAAATCTTCCGGATTGGCAATAATTCCTGAAGCATGGAGGGACTCGGCTATTTCTTCATTTCTCCAACCAGGCAGTATCGTGTAATGGAGCAGCATATTCGTTTGCAAGGTTAATGACTGGGCAATTTTTAGGGGAGTTAAAGGTGGATCAATTTGATGGTCACCAGCCAGGATCTGTTTATCTAATCCAGAATATTGTAAATAGATGCGCAGAGAGTTGGTATCTGTGATGAGGTTGGATTTCTGAAGACGAATGAGGATTTGGGATACGTTTTCGTTTGGTGCAATGCTGATTATGATGGAATTCTGTGGCTGATTTATCGGGGTCAATAATTGCTCTTTATGCAGATATAGGATGGTTTCGTACCGGATTTGTTGCCAGAGATCTAAATCGGTTGCCGGCTCTCCAAATGTTTCTCGAACTTGATTATGGATTTGTAACCCGTTGATGGTTAATAAACCCAAGCCTAAACATATACCAAGCAGCATAAAAAACATTAGACAGTAAAAAATCCCTTTCGATTGGGGGTAATTTATCGATTTACGCATGGCTTTCGAGATAGTTTTGTAAAATGACGACCGCTGCTAAGTCATCGATTGCTTTCCGTCTTGCTTTATGTTTAGGAGATGACTTAGCTTGCAGGTTTTTAATCACTTGAGAGCTTTCAAACTCTTCCCATAATTCGACGGGTATCGAGGTTAGTGCTCTAACAGACTTCGCTAAATTCTCTGAACGACGGCTTTGAAGTGTGGGCATATTGTCGCTATCGAGTGCTTGCCCAATGATAATCAATGATACGTTATTTTCTACGGCGATTTGGACAATCTGTTGGGCATCATGGTGGCGTGAGATATGTTCTAGGATTGTCAATGGCAGGGCTACTTTCCCAGATGGGTCTGTGATAGCAATACCAATCCGCTTTTGACCAGGGTCAACTGCCAAGATGATCATGGTTTAATCTCAATCATAATCCGCATCGGCAACGCCGGCAGAATTTTCCACCAGCTTGGGTTCATTTCAATTTGGACAGGTCGCTGGAATGGATAAAGCCCTTGTATGTGCTGCCGAGCTTTTGGAACGGATTGTAATAGGATTTGTTGTTGGACAATCCCTACATCAATTTTAGGGAAGATTTGCCTAATCACTTCCATTTTGCAGGAAAAACTATCATTCAGTAGCCTTTGAATGGAATCCAGACAATGTGCCTGAATCTCGTTATCCAAGGACTGATAACCTTCTGGCAGGTTTGCGTCCAATAATTGTCTTGCCAACTTTTGAATGTGTTCGCCACTGGCAATCGCAAAAGTTGCTTCGATCTCAAGATCGAGCTGAACTGTATCAGCTGGTTGATTTTGTTCCGGAGTAAAGACAGCGTTGATGACAGTGACTGCTGTGGGCTCTTTATACAGGATGAGGTCGCTTTTTGCCAGGGAGTGAGGAAGTTGCTGCTGTGCATCCTGAATTAACGATTGTTTCAGATTGGAGAGGAGAGTTTCTTGATCGCTGGCACTGACCGATGTTACAGTTTGATCGCTGCCACCGCTAATTGGGATTGGATTTGTTGCAGCAATATCCAATCCCAAGACACCTTCCACAGCTCGGATGGCGTTTGCTGGAATATTTTCAGAACTGCCTGGGATTAATGCTTTGATCCCTACATTTAGTGTTTTACCCGAGCCAGCTGCTAAGGTAGCGGTTTGAGTGATTTGATAACGATGGGTAGGTGCGGTTATCGTTGTGACAATCGTTCCCGCTGGTATGGTAATTTCTTTATCGGTTAAATTCGTGAGTAATACCTCACCGGTGGCAAAAGCTAAAGGAATGTGTATTTTGCCGGTCGCCTTCTGTCTTAGCTTTCCATTCAGGTGGATTGTTTTCGAAGTGATAGGTATTTCTCCACTTAAACGTATCGATTCTAATGTAGGTTTGGCAAAGAATTGAAAGGGTATTTTTTGCGGAATGGAGTCTGGGTAGATGGTTATTTTCGTAGTGGGAAGTAATGCCGACGCCAAAGCTAAAACTGCCAGTACGCTAACAAGGAAAACAGCCAATCTGAGAGATATATGGTTCATCCACCCTAGGGAATTCTTCCGCAACGTATTCACAGCAGTGGATAATTCGATTACTTTTTGGTGGTGGGTTGTTTTGGATTCATTTTGGGTATTAAAACTAGCTGGGTTACCCCATTCGGTTTTGGTGGCTTTCGTAATCGTGCGAAATGTAGGAATAGAAAGCTCTCTGGCATTTTTTTGAACCAATCGGTCGCGGGTGACAAATGCGATTTGAGCACCGATTTTTTGGGCTGAGCGAAGGATTAATTGCTGATCCAGTTTGTTTTGAAATAAATGATTTCTTTCAGGAAGTACCAGCAGAATACGCGCTGCCTTTGCCCAACCCATCTTATCTCGAGTGGAAATAACATCGTCGTGCGGTTCTAACTGAATGATTTGGATTTTCATTCAAAAGTGTGAATTAACAAATCTTAAAACCTCACCTGGATTTCTCGCGGATCCATTGTTCAGCCATTGTCGTTACCTGATGTAATTTTTGAGCATCCTTACCACCAGCTTGGGCAAGAGCCGGTTTACCACCTCCGCCACCTCCCAATGGAAGAGCAAGATACCTTACAAGGTCTACTGCGCTCCAACCGGCTTTTACCAAATCGTCAGTCATCCCGACAATGAGTATTGGCTTTTGGTTGGGTTGACTGCCCAATACAATGACACCATGGCTGGTTACCCTTTTTCGGAATTGATCTACAAGTTGGCGGAGGATTTCGCCATCGGCATCATTTAAGATAAGGGAAAATAGCTTAATTTCCCCAATCTGGCGTAGTTGGGTAGTGAATTTTTCTTCAAATTCCTTTAAAAGAATCTGTTGTTTTAAGCTTTCCACTATTTTAAGTGTATTGTTATAGTCATCTAATGTTCGTTTGATTTTGTCGGGTACGCCTTCGATAGTGGAGTTCAGCAGAGAAGCCGAGTCTTGTAAAATTGTCAGCCTTTTAGAGGCGATTTCATAAGCTTTTCTCCCGGTGACAGCTTCAATACGGCGGATACCCGCAGCTACACTACCCTCCGATAGAATCAAGAATAAACCAATATCCCCGGTCTGGTTCACATGAGTGCCTCCGCATAATTCATTGGAGAGGATATCAGATTCGCCAATGGTAATATTTCGAACGATTTCCCCATATTTCTCTCCAAAGAGCGCCATCGCTCCTTCTTCGATGGCTTGCTGCAGCGGTTTGAAATGAATCTGCAGTGGATAATTATCCAAAATATCTTGATTAACCCCATCCTGGACTTCTTGAATTTGTTGAGAGGTCATGGCATCTGGGTGTGTGAAGTCAAACCGCAACCGATCTGGCGCAACCAATGAGCCAGCTTGGCGGGCATGTTCTCCCAACACTCTTCGTAAATGGCGGTGTAGCAAATGAGTGGCAGTGTGGTTGCGCATAATGTCCTGGCGTCGTTTTTTATCTACTTGGGCGATCACGTTCGCGTTTACCGTGGGGTTACCCTCTACCACTTCGCCAATGTGAACGATAACGCCTGCGGCTGGTTTGCGCATGTCCTGGACAGCGATTCGAAAAGGTGTCCCATTCTTGTTGATGATCCAGCCCTGATCGGACACTTGACCACCACTTTCGACATAAAAACAAGTTTGGGGAAGTAATATCTCGACTTTGTCTCCCGGTTGAACCATCGAAACTGATTGTCCGTTATGAAAAATAGCTAAGATAACGGATTCAATACTAGTTGCTGAATAGGGGTCATATTTAACTCCCTGTTCTGAGAGCTTGCCTTGGACCGTTAATTGCTCAAAAACTGAGCGATAGATATCTACATCTTCTCCTCCCAATTCACCAAACGCTTCCCCTGCGCCTGATACTAAACGGTGATTATCCATCGCGCGATAAAAAGACGCTTCATCCACGGATAAATTTTGTTCTTCCAAAATATCTTTTGTAATTTCCAGGGGCAAACCATAGGTTGCATATAAATCAAATGCTTGATCACCAGCTAGCGTAGTTGAGGAAGTTTCTTTTAGTTTTTCAATCAGGTTTTCAAGTTTAGTTAAACCGCTGTCTAATGTGCGATGGAAACGAATCTCTTCCCGCGTGATTGAATCCAAAATGGTGCTGCGGTTGCGCATAAGTTCAGGATAAAACGCACCGTATTCTTGGATGACTACATCAGCGATTTGCGCCAGGAAAGGTTCATTGAGTCCAATTTTGCTACCGAAGCGGGAAGCACGGCGGATGATCATGCGGCAAACATAATTGCGGCCTGTGTTCCCGGGGACGACGCCATCGGCAATCAAGAATGTGGCAGCTCGGGAATGATCTGCGATGACGCGATAAGGAGTGAGGTTCTTTTCGCGTTCCTCGTCACTCTGACCACATAATTCTTGCACGCGCAACATCATTGGCCAAAACAAATCGGTGCGGTAATTCGATTTGACATTTTGCAAAACCGATACTATCCTTTCCAGCCCCATCCCTGTGTCCACATGTTTTGCAGGAAGAGGTTGAAGTTGTGTAGGATTTATTCGGTTATATTGTATAAAAACCAAATTCCACAATTCTAAAAAGCGTTTACAATCTCCATTAACCCGACAGACATGTCCGGGAACATCTTGCTTGTCACAGAATTCGATTCCCCGATCAATATGGATTTCACTGCATGGCCCACAAGGACCGATTTCAGCCATTTCCCAGAAGTTTTCTTTGCGTCCAAAAAATAAAATGTGATCCGGATTCAAACCAGGTTGAGCGCGCCAATGTTCTGCTGCTTCGGCATCCTCTGGTATATCCCCTTGATCATCACGGAAGCATGTGAACCAAAGTTTTTCTTTGGGGATTTTCCAAACATCCGTCAATAGCTCCCATGCCCAAGCAATTGCCTCTTTTTTGTAATAATCCCCGAAAGACCAGTTGCCCAACATTTCGAAAAATGTGTGATGGGTATCATCCCGTCCGACATCTTCGAGGTCATTATGCTTGCCTGCCACTCGCATACATTTTTGGGAATTGGTTGCGCGTGTGTAAGGCCGTTTATCAGTCCCCAAAAACACATCTTTAAATTGGACCATTCCCGCATTAGTGAACAGCAACGTTTGATCTCCACCTGGTACTAAACTGGAAGATGGGACAAACGTATGTCCATGCCTGACAAAGAAATCGATAAATTCCTGACGAATTTGTGCTCCGCTAAGGTGATTGGATTGCATAAACGCTCCTTGAATTCTGTGATTGCATGAATTATACCAATGGGAAAAACATATTTTACCCGAAAGTTTAACGTAATCGGGAAGTGAGTTATAATCCAATTGAGTAAGACGATATTAATAAAATATGGTGAAATCTTGTTAACCAGTCATAATCCACAAACTATTCCAAATGTGTCGATTGCTGCCATTGTTCCAGCATACAACGAAGAAAAAGGGATTGGGAATGTTCTCGAAGTCCTTAGTCAAGTGGTTTTCCTATCGGAAATCATTGTAGTTGATGACGGTTCTACCGATGGCACAGGTGCAATCATAAATGATTACACTAAAAAGGAACCACGCATCCGATTATTGCGGCATGAAAAAAATCAAGGAAAAGGGCAATCGGTTTATGATGCCGCAATGGCGACAAGCGCTTCAATAGTCCTAACCGTTGATGCTGATTTGATTGGGTTAACCCCCGATCACATTTATCAATTACTTGTTCCATTACTTGATAAAAAAGCTGATATGGCACTTGGTATTTTTAAAGGCGGGAATTTTCGTACGGATATGAGTCATTGGGTAACTCCCTGGTTAACTGGTCAGCGGGCGATTTGGCTTACGAGATTGAAACAAATCTATTGGCCCGCAGCAGCTGGGTACGGTTTAGAAACTGCAATCACTGCTGCCAGTCAGAAGTATCATTGGAAGACGGATAAAGTTTATTGGTGGGGAGTTTCCCATCCACCAAGTGAAGAGCACCGTGGTTTAATCAAAGGGGTGTATAACCGTTCCAAAATGTATGGTCAAATTCTAAAAGCCTGGATGATTGCCACACGGGGAGAGAAAAAAGCCAAGAAGGTAAAGTTATTCACCTATTAAACTGTTCCATGATTCAATCAAAACGGCGTCTCATTTATTTAGCTGTTTTTGTAACAGGCATGGCTGCTTTGGCAGTGGAGTTAACTGCTTCGCGTTTGGTTGGGACGATTTACGGAAACAGTAATCTCGTATGGGCTTCGATAATCGGATTGATTTTGGTGTTCCTCGCTGCTGGTTATTTCCTTGGCGGACGATTGGCAGATCGAAAGCCTACTCAAACGGTCATGTATCAACTGATGTTTTGGGGTGGTTTTGCAACAGGATTTATCCCAATTGTTGCAAAACCAATCATGCGAATTGCATCAAATGCATTTGATCAATTGCAGTTTGGAATCCTGGTGGGATCGTTTGTTGTTGTTTTGATTCTCCTGATTATCCCCATGACCTTGCTTGGGATGGTTTCACCTTATGCAATCCGCCTTTCGGTAGAGGACACAGAATCATCTGGTAAGATCTCCGGGCAGTTATATGCTGTTTCCACAATTGGGTCATTTATCGGGGCGTTTTTACCCGTTATTGTATTGATCCCAACTATCGGCACTTTTCGCACCTTTGTTATCTTTGGGCTGCTCACCTGTTTGACCGCTTTGACCGGACTATGGTTTGAAGGTTGGCGAAAACAACTTTTTCTCAACATTCTGGCAGTGGCTATATTAGTGGGTTTATTTGTTTTTGGCAATCAGTCAATTAAGAACAGCCAAGGTCAGATTTTTGAAACAGAATCAGCCTACAACTACATTCAAGTGTTACAACAAGATGGTTATCACTTGTTGCGATTGAACGAGGGTCAAGGAATCCATTCCGAATGGCATCCGACGCAACTATTTTATGGAGGTCCGTGGGAGCAATTTCTTGCGGCGCCTTTTTTCAATGCCCCCGATGGGGCAAATGGTTATGATCCAAGTCATGTCAAACGAATTGCCATTATCGGGTTGGCAGCGGGAACAAGTGCACGGCAGGCAAGCGCCGTGTTTGGAGCTATCCCGATCGATGGTTATGAAATCGATCCAATGATCATTGAAGTGGGGAAACAGTATTTCGGCATGGATTTAGCTAACCTGAATGCACAAGCAGTGGATGGGCGCTGGGGGATTTCGCATAGTAATTATAAATATGACTTAATTATTGTAGATGCCTACCGGCCTCCTTATATTCCATGGCATCTAACCACTCTGGAGTTTTTCCAAATAGTCGCCCAACATTTAAATCCACAGGGGGTGTTGGCGATCAATGTAGGGCGAGCACCAAATGATCGGCGACTGATTGCTGGATTTTGTCAAACCTTAGGGCAAATATTTCCATCGTTATACGTGATGGACTTACCTGATACCTTCAATTCCATCATCTATGCGACTATGCAACCGACTACCGTCCAAAATTTTTATCGAAATTTACTTGCTTTTTATCCGCGATCTGATATTCATCCCTTGCTCCTTGAAGTTATGCAGCGTTTTGTCCTTTATCAAAAACCAATCGAAAAATCGACATTCGTTTTTACCGATGATCGGGCGCCAATTGAATGGCTGACCAATAATTTGGTCCTGAATTTTATCCTATCCGGAGAGGTGGAAAATTTACAATGAAAGAACTATTGCAAAATTTATTGGGATTACTCATCAGTCTATTAACTCCTGTTTTATTAGTTTTGACGATCGTCCGTTTACTGCTTACACCACTATTTTTACATATAGAATATAACTTACCGGCATTTCCACCTGATCCATACGGCTTTACCAAATCGGAACGGTTGTATTGGTCGCGGATTGCGCTGGATTATCTCCTCAATGATAAGGGGATTGAGTTTTTGGGTGATTTAAAATTTGATAACGGCAATCCGGTTTATAACCAACGGGAGTTAAAACACATGCTTGATGTCAAGAATGTGGTGCAAAAGGTGTTATTAGTATGGTATGCCTTGGTGGCGTTGTTTATCATAATAGGTATCATTGAGTGGAAGTGGCAGGCATGGGGAGAGTTCCGCAACGCGCTTGGAAGTGGAGGATTATTAACCATCATTATACTGGCTTTTGTGTTAGTCTTTGTGTTGCTGGGATTTGGAGTCTTTTTTGTAGCCTTTCATAACGCCTTTTTCGAACCAGGAACGTGGACTTTTCTATGGTCGGATACATTGATACGATTATTCCCTGAGCGGTTTTGGAGAGATACCTTTTTATTTGTGGGAGGACTAGCGATGTTGATTGGATGGGGATTGTGGATGTGGGGGAAACGTAGTCGTATTA
>DAOTVW010000129.1:0-22986 GCA_034436035.1 Anaerolineales bacterium | reverse complement strand
CGGTCAGAGTTGCGCGAGCAGTAAGAAGGGCACGCGAGTATTATGCGGATATTAACGAAATCCGCAAGCGTATTGTTTCCGACGTCGGAATTATTGAGGGGGAAAATTTGACTGAAGAACAAAAACGGGCAAATGAAGAGAAATTGCCATTAGCCAATGAAAAATTCAACGAAGCTTTGAAAGAAAAAGTGTCCATTGATGTCGAGCCAATCGATGTAGAGGAATTAGACAAAGATGTTGAATTGTCTATTAATTTACTGGATAAGGCATTGTGGCTATTTAAGTGATTTAATAAATTTTTCGACATCAGAATCGGATAGAATACCATAAACGGCATCCGTAATAGTGATGGATGCATGCATGACGTTTTTGCTGATGGCTTTGAGATCGGCGATGGTTTGCGCGTGCTGGATGGCATACATGACATGACCATGACGGAGTTTATGTGGGGATAGGTAGGGGATGCCGGCGGCGAGGCAGATTTTACGCAAGTCTTTTTGAATGGTGGAATGTCTGCCAATATAAGCATTCGTGATTGTTAGGAGTCGACTGTTATCACGCGAAATGGGGGAGTACCAGAGACAGTTTGGAGGCAGTGTATTGCGCACAAGATCATCCCAGTTTTTGATGATAGCGAGCAATTCATCAATTGGCAACAAATAGGTGATGCCGGCTTTGTAATTTTTCGTGCGGACCCCCATTTCAGGAAGTTGTAGGACACGATTATTTTCTAGATCAACACAGGATATAGGGAGAGATGCAAGGGCATCGGCACGCATGCCGGAGCAGAATAGCATTGCAGCAGCGACTTTGGCACGGATGAGATGCAGACTATCTGTCTGGTATGCGGTGATGATTTTGACCTGCTCCAGCGTGTAGAACTGGTGATGTTTGAGACCGTTTCCGTTGCGGATTTTGCGGGGTGGTTTGAGAGTGGTTATCCATGATTCGGAGAGGGGTTTGTATCGGCCAGGCCAGGTTAGTTTAGCATAATAATAAAATTGACGCGCCTGCGCCAAGCATTTGATGATGGTTGATGATGCAAGAGGTTTCCCTTCATTGTGATAATTGATGATATAAGCGGGGAAGGTTGGGTCTATGTGCTGGCTTTTTGGGAGTGGCTTTTCATCTGCCCATTCGAGCAGATGGCGGAGGTGCGACCAGGCGCGTTTGATGGTTGATGGTTCGAGTTGTTCTATTTTTTCGAGGTGATTGAGATATTCTTTGATATCGAGATAATTTTGCCGATTGATCATGATTGCCTTCCTATTCCACGATTGATTTTCGTTCCGCAATGGGGGCAGGTAGATTGTAGTAATTGCAGATAACGATTTTGATAGACTATAATTGGATTGATTAATTCAACAGGCTTGTTGCAATGCAGGCACCAAGCCATGTTATCCGCTAATGGTTGTCTATTCGACTTATTCTGCGAAATGGTTTGATGAGCCCAAGCAACAAATTGTTTGCCGTTGATCCAGATATCGCCTCTATCATCCTTGCTATGTGGCATGCCGGCAGGGATGTAGGAACGATAGATGGTTTCAACGGAAATGGAGAGTTCTTCCGCCAATTCGGAGGGGCGGTAGAGCATGTTGAGGATGCGACCAAGACGGATAATACTGATACGTTTGAGCTGAGCGCGTGGCATAAGTACCTCCAATCCAGAGATAGGATGGCGGTCTCTCAGCCACGATGGGGGTTAAAATACCCCATTTTGTCGGGGCGAGAGGATTTGAACCTCCGACCTCTTGCACCCCATGCAAGCGCGCTAGCCGGTCTGCGCCACGCCCCGATACAGGATCAGATTATAGCGCGCTATCCATTTTCTGGCAAGAAAAAAGTGCCATGGTTTTAAAATTAAAACGAAAACAAAAATTAGCGGGAACATTAAGTATTGCAGTTCTTTTCCTTAGCTTTGGAATATACCATGTGGCTATACAAGAGGTTGCCCTGCGACGAAATCATGCCCCGTCATTCAGCGAAATTCAATTTGGAGATAGATCGCATCCTAACGAAAACTTAGTATCCTCAACACCTCAAAAACCGATTGCTACCATTGCGGCTATGACGGTTGGGATAAACCAGCCTGTTCCTTCAGCAACGATGGAATTAACCCGAGCTCAAGTATGCTCACCATTATTTTCCACATCCATTGAAGAATTACCTCGAATCGTCTCAGATGGATATCATCCGCCACCGCTAGGCAAGGATGGGCGGCATCAAGGGGTGGATTTTGCATATTATCGTCAATATGGTAGAAGCTCTATTGCCGGGGAGAGGATACGAGCTGTCTTAGGAGGAAATATTGCAGGTTTACTAGAGGATCGCTTTCCCTACGGAAATGCTGTGATAATAGAAACACCTTACAGGCAAATTCCTTATAGCTTAGCTGAGGGGTTGGGATTGCAAAACGGTGAATCGCTTTATACACTTTATGCACATTTAAGCGGTTATGTACCATTAGTACTGGGTGAAACCATTCACGCTTGTCAAATTTTAGGTTGGGTAGGGAAGAGCGGTAATGCTGAAGTAGCACACTTGCATTTGGAAACACGCATTGGTAAGGGTGGATATATTTTCCCGAGCATGGCGTATTATACAAAAGAAGCCAGCGAGGAAGAACGCAAGCTTTATTTGCTGTGGCGCACTTCTGGCGAATTCCGTCATTTTGACCCACTTATGCTATTTGGCTTGAAACCATAAATTTTCAATATAGGTATCGGAATAATAACCAAATTTCCTGAAGTGCTTGACATTCTATTCAGAATTTGATATGCTTTAACTACCGACCGTTCGGTAGGGACGAAGATGACCAGAGATGAAATTTTAGATGCAGCTGCTCAGATATTTCGCCAAAAAGGCTATCACGCTGCTTCCATGCAAGACATCGCCAATGCGGTGCAACTCCAAAAAGCTAGCCTTTATTACCATGTCAACAGTAAACAAGAAATCTTATTGATGATTTTAGATCGGGCGTTAGACATCCTCATCAGCGGGATGCAAGGGGTCATGTCCATGCCATTGGCGCCCGAAGAGAAACTACGGCAGGCGATGGCGGTGTACTTTCAAATAATGTTGGAGCAGCGTGATTTAGCATCGGTCTTGTTATTGGAATATCGTTCGCTTGAACCGGAATTTCGTCAGCGCCATATCCCGCGTCGTGACCATTATGAAAAACTCTGGAGGGATTTATTGAACGAGGGCATCGAACAAGGTGTTTTCCAGGTTTCGGATGTTGCTTTAGTAGCTCGCTTTTTATTAGGAGTGATGAACTGGACGATTACATGGTATCGGGACGATGGCCGATTGAGTCCACTGGAGTTGGCCCAGGAATGCGCTAATTTGTTCGTGTTAGGATTGAAAGTGCGTGAGAATGGCGACCAAAGAAATAAATAAATCTTTTGAAATTGAAAGCTTTATCACCAATCATGGGGCAATGGTCTTTGCGATCCCAATGCAGCTTTTCCCCATCCTGCGTGGGTATGCTTATCTCATCGTTGATGAAAATTATTCCCCACCCCGTACTATCCTTATTGACACTGGATCAGTGTCAACAGAAGCAAATTCCCAATTAGAAACGGGCTTGCAGTGGATCAGTGAAAAACTTTCCAGAAAAATAGATTTTTCCACCCTATCAGATGTTTTATTGACGCATGGTCATATCGATCATTTTGGTGGCTGTTATCAAATCCGGCAGAAATCAGCGGTTCGCATTGTCATTCATGAATTAGATTTACGTAATCTGACCAATTATGAAGAACGAATTGTCGTCATATCCAAGCGTTTGGAGGAATTTCTGATTGAAGCGGGAGTAGAGGAAAACCAACGCGGGGAGTATCTTGACCTTTATCGTTTGACAAAGAGTTTAGGAAAATCCATATCCAATGTAACCACTTATCAGCAAGTGCGGGAACAACTGGGGCGATTTGAGATCCTTCATTTACCCGGCCATTGTGCTGGTCAAGTTGTCATAAAGTTGGATAATATTCTTTTCAGTGGTGATATGGTGTTGAGTCATATTAGTCCGCACCAATCCCCAGAACATTTAACGCTCTATACCGGCCTCGGACATTACCTTGAATCGCTCAAACGTTTGAAGGATTGGGGGAAGGATATCGAGTTGACCCTTGCCGGGCATGGTGCACCAATCCACAATCTCGAACAACGAATTACAGAGATAGAACAAGTTCATCAAGAACGATTGGAAAAAGTCCTTGAATTGCTCAAGCAGCCACAAACTATTGCTCAAATTTCAGCGCAGCTCTTTGGTGAGGTATATGGATATAACGTATTATTAGCCATAGAAGAAGCCGGCGCGCATGTAGAATATCTTTATTCGCGGGGTTATTTGGAAATCGTGAACCTCAATCAAATGGAAAATAACCACCAAACTATACCGATCCTTTATCATCGCGTTGGATAGAAAGGAAGGTGCTATAGACAAAAAGAAGGCGATATTCATAAACAGAGTTCAGGTGTCCTTTAATCAATGCGCTACACCAGCGCGGGTTCTATCAGGAAACAGCGAAGGAAAAGGAGTGTGTGATGTATTCATTTGAACCATCCGAAGAACAAAAAATGTTGGTGGATGCAATCAATCGCTATGCTGTCAATGATTTGCGTAAAAAAGCTCGCGATGCAGAAGAAGAAGGTCATTTGCCAAATGACCTGATCGAGAAAGGGTGGGAACTGGGTTTACTCCAAGCTTCTATCCCTGAAGCGTATGGCGGTTTTGGGGAACATTCGGCATTAACCGGTGTTTTAGCAGGAGAGGAGCTAGCCTATGGGGACTTTGCTGGCGCATTAGGAGTTCTAGCCCCTGCTCTTTTTGCGCTTCCCATTCTTTTGTGTGGAACAGAACAACAAAAACAAACCCATCTCCCCCCTATTGCGGAAGGGGAATGGCAGCCATATAGTGCGGCATTCATTGAACCGTTTCTCGATTTTGATCCTAATGAAATGCGGACAAAGGCGGAAAAACAAAATAGCCACTATCGGATCACGGGTGAAAAAATCTATGTCCCTTATGCCGATGGAGCGAAACAGTTCTTAGTGTATGCCAATCTAGAGGGGAAGACTCAAGCCTTTATCGTTGACCCAGCCAGCAATGGTGTCACAATTGTTGAAAGGCAAAAACTATTAGGCATTAATGCTTTACCTGTCTACAAAATAAAATTTGAAGATGTGTTAATCCCCAGTGAGAATCGGTTGGGCGGAGAAGAAGGACATGAGTTTGCACCGATTATCGATTCGATGCGCCTGGCTATGGCAGCGATGGCATTAGGGATCAGTCGGGCGGCTTTTGAATACTCCCGCGATTATGCCAAAGACCGTGATGTCTTTGGTGTCAAAGTTGCCCAGAAACAGGCAATTGCCTTTATGCTAGCAGAAATGGCTACTGAAATTGAAGCGATTCGATTATTAATCTGGGAAGCGGCGTGGAAATTTGATCAACATAAGGAAGATGCTAGCAAGGAAGCCTATCTTGCTCATACCGGCGCAGCGGATATGGCGATGATGGTTACCGACCGGGCTGTCCAGATTTTGGGTGGACATGGTTATATCCGGGAACATCCGGTGGAATTGTACATGCGCAATGGAAGAGGGATTGCCATGTTAACTGGAATTGGAATGATATAGGGTGAAGGAGGCTGGAGATGATTGAATTTGAGATGCCTAAACCAATAGCTCAGCAGAGTTATGTCTTACAAACGGTTGCTGAGAATATGATGCGTCCGGTTTCGCGCTATTTTGATGAGCATGAGCATGAAATCCCCTGGGATTACATTAACTTCATGCACATGGCGATGCGAGCAACGGGCGCTGGTTCTCTTGCTCCACCGGAACGAAAAGAAGAAGATGAGGCGAAAAAAGAAGAGAAAAAATCCCGCCCGCCCATTGCTTATCAGATGTTAGCTTTCATGCTCGAAATGCTCTCTTGGGGGGATGTCGGAATGTACTTGTGCACCCCCGGCGGAGGGCTTGGAGCAGCCGCGGTTGAAGCGGCAGGAACACCGGAACAAAAAAGAAAATTTCTAGCTCGCTTCGCTGAGGAAAAACCAACCTTTGCAGCGATGGCAATGACAGAACCGCATTGTGGATCGGATACCTCTGCCATCCGTACGACGGCGGTTTTGGATAAGACGACGAATGAATGGGTATTGAATGGCGAAAAAATCTTTGTCACTGCTGGTCAGAAATCACTTGAAGAAAGCAATGGCTTTGTAGTAGTCTGGGCGACAATCGATCCAAGTGCTGGGCGAGCTGGCATTCGTTCTTTTGTCGTTGAGGCAGGGACACCGGGCGTGAAGGTAACCAAATTGGAACACAAGTTGGGTATTCGCGCCAGTGATACGGCTTCCATTGTATTGCAAGATGCACGAGTCCCCTTTGAAAACATATTGGGTAGCCCGGAAATTCAAACGGAGACAACCAAAGGATTTAAAGGCGCCATGGCGACTTTTGATGCCACCCGTCCACTTGTTGCTGCAACTGGAATAGGAGTGGCGCGAGCAGCATTAGAACTGCTCAAAGAAATGGCGAGCGCGCAGGGTTTTCAGGTGCGCTATGGGTTACCGAGAACAAAACTCACTAACTTTGAGCGCGAGATCATCGACATGGAAGTGCTATTACAATCCGCTTGGTTGTTGGTGATCAAGTCTGTATGGATGGCGGATAACCGAAAACCGAACCCGTTAGAAGCTTCGATGGCAAAACTGCGTGCTGGAGATGTGGTGACCAAGATCACACAGCGCGCAGTGGAATTAATGGGTCCATTGGGTTATTCCCGTGATTACTTGCTTGAAAAATGGTTCCGCGATGCAAAAATTACCGATATCTATGAAGGCACCGGGCAAATTAATCGGCTGGTTGTGGCACGCAATATTTTAGGGTATAGCGGCCGCGAATTACGTTAGGCGGAGGAAATGGAGGCGAGATGAAGTACCATATTAAGCAAGCGTGTGTAATTGGCGCCGGCACAATGGGAGCAGCGATTGCTGCTCATCTGGCGAATGCCGGAATACCGGTTAGCCTGTTGGATATTGTTCCAGATAAATTAACACCTGAAGAAGAGAAACAGGGGTTAACTTTAACGGATGCACAAGTACGTAATCGAATTGTCCGTGAAGGTTTTGAAAGAGTTCGCAAGTCACGTCCAGCCAGTTTCTTTACTGAAGAACATGCGAATTTAGTGCGGCTTGGCAATCTCGAGGATGATTTTCAATGGGTTGGACAGGCAGATTGGATCATCGAGGTGGTGGTTGAGAACCTGGCGATTAAACGCCAGCTGATGGAAAAAATTGATGCTGTGCGTGCGCCTCATTCGATTGTCAGCACCAATACTTCGGGAATTCCAATCGGTTCCATTGCCGAAGGACGAAGCGAAGGATTTCGGCAGCACTTTTTAGGCACCCATTTTTTCAATCCGCCGCGTTATCTTAAGCTGCTAGAAGAAATTCCAACCAAAGATACGTTACCAGAAGTGGTCCAATTTATCCGCCATTTTGGTGAATTCAATCTTGGGAAAGGTGTTGTGATTTGTAAGGATACCCCGAATTTTATTGCTAACCGTCTTGCTTTCGGTTCAGCAGCTTTTGCGTTAGATTATATACTCGAGCATGACTACACGGTGGAAGAAGTAGATGCGATAACTGGACCTGCGATTGGCAATCCTAAAACGGCGACTTTTCGCTTGATGGATTTGGTTGGGATTGATGTTTGGGATCATGTTGGACGTAATCTTGCCCCTGCAATACCCCATGATGAACATGCCCAAAAATATTTAAATTCAGAGAAAGTAAATAATTTGATCCATGCCCTGGTAGGCTTCGGACGACTTGGAAACAAAACGCGGCAAGGCTTTTATAAAGAAGTTCGACAACCCGATGGCACGAAAGAATTCTGGGCGCTAAATCTCAAAACGCTCGAATACGAACCCCCGCAAAAAGTTCGTTTTGAATCGATAGGCAAAGTAAAAGACGAAGAAAATTTAGGGAAACGATTAAAAGCATTAATTGCAGCTGAGGATCGTGCGGGGCAATTGGTGCGGGCGATCACGTACCAGAGTTTGGCTTATGCGTCTGAGCGCATTCCGGAAATCGCGGATACCCCTAAACCAATTGATGACGCAATGCGTTGGGGTTTTGGAAGAGAAGCTGGCCCATTTGAGATTTGGGATATGTTAGGCGTTGCAGAAACAGTGACAGCGATGAAAGAAGCCGGATTTCCACCCGCTCAATGGGTCGAAGAGATGCTTGCTTCCGGTTTTCCCACATTTTATCAGGTGGAAAATGGTGCAAAGGTTGGGGTGTATCACCCAGGACGCAAAGAATATGAGCGAATATTCTCCCATCCATCTTATATCGTGTTGCAGGAATTGAAATCGGCAGGAAAAACCATTAAGGTTAATCCCGGGGCATCATTGATCGATTTGGGAGATGGCGTGCTTTGTGTAGAGTTCCACACGAAGGTAAATGCTTTAGATGACGATATTTTTAATATGCTCACAGATGCAATGGATATCGTGGAAAAAGATTATGAAGGGCTAGTCGTCGGCAACGATGCGGAGCAGTTCTCGGCTGGAGCAAATATCTTCATGATTGTCATGGCTGCTCAAAGCGGGATGTGGGATACCTTGGATGCTGCGGTAAGAAAAATGCAAGGTATCAATATGAGGATGCGCTATTTCAGCAAACCGGTGGTTATCGCACCAGCTGGATTGGCAATTGGTGGCGGCGCTGAGGTCTTGATGCATGGAAACAGGGTGGTTGCTCATGCTGAGCTCTATGCGGGTTTGGTTGAAGTAGGGGTAGGTGTAATACCCGCGGGTGGTGGAACAAAGGAGCTGGTACGGCGCATCTTGAATCCAGCCATGTATACCCAAAATGCAGAGCCTTTGCCATTCTTACAACGGATTTTCGAGACGATCGGGATGGCAAAAGTAGCCACCAGCGCCGAGGAAGCGCGGCGTTTCGGTTTTCTTTCTCCAGCAGATCGGATCGTCATGAACCGCAGTCACCTCCTGGCTGAGGCGAAGCGCGAGGTATTACACATGGCAGCAGATGGATTCCGACCGCTCATCCCTGAAAAAGTATTTGCAGCCGGGCGGGATGCTTTGGCGGCAATGCGCTTGGGTGTTTATATGATGAATCAAGGTGGTTATATCACCGACCACGAAAAGCTGATTGGCGAAAAAGCTGCCTATGTCATGTGCGGAGGAGAGCTTAGCAAGCCTGCGTGGATGGATGAGCAGTATTTCCTGGATTTAGAAAGAGAAGTTTTCCTGTCTTTGTGTGGCGAAGAAAAGACACAACAGCGGTTATGGCACATGTTGCAGACCGGAAAACCATTAAGGAACTAGGGTTGGAGCGAGAAAAGGAGAATAATTATGGCTGTTAAAGATAAATTACGAACCCCAGTGATTGTTGCGGCTGCTCGGACGGCCGTTGGTAAAGCGAAAAAAGGCAGTCTTGCGACTACACGCCCAGATGATTTGGCGGCAGCAGTGGTACAGGAGTTATTCCACCGAGCACCGGCATTAAAACCAGAAATGGTCGATGATCTCATCCTCGGTTGTGCTTTCCCAGAGGGCGAACAGGGAATGAATATTGCCCGTCTGGTTGGTTTACGAGCCGGATTACCACCCTCAGTGCCAGCGGAGACCATCAATCGTTTTTGTTCATCCGGTTTACAGAGTATTGCCCATGCGGCATTTGCCATTATGGCTGGGCAAATGGAAATCGCCATCGCTGGTGGAGTCGAATCCATGAGCATGGTACCCATGACCGGATTTAAATTCTCGCCGATGCCTTATTTAGTCGAACATTATCCTGAGGCTTTCACCTCCATGGGGCTTACTGCTGAAAATGTAGCTGCGAAATATGGCATCACACGCGAAGAGCAGGATAAATTTTCCTTGATTAGCCATCAACGAGCTATTGCAGCCATCGAAAATGGCTACTTTGATTCCCAAATTGTCCCGTTTGAAGTGAATATTGTGGAACCTGCCTCTGGCACAATGACCAAAAAACATCAATTTACTTTTAAGGTCGATGAAGGTCCCCGTAAAGATACTACCCTCGAAGCATTGGCGAAGTTAAAACCTGCCTTCAAGGAGGGAGGCAGTGTAACAGCAGGGAACTCTTCGCAAATGTCAGATGGTGCTGCAGCGGTTGTGATCATGTCTCAGGCAAAAGCGGAGGCGCTTGGGTTGAAGCCAATGGTAAAATTTATCTCCTTTGCGGTCGGTGGGGTACCTCCCGAGATCATGGGTATTGGGCCAATCGTTGCTATTCCAAAGGTGTTAAAATTAAGTGGTCTTTCTCTCAAAGAGATTGAATTGATTGAGTTGAATGAAGCCTTTGCTTCGCAAGCTTTGACCGTCATTCGGGAGTTAGGCCTTAATACTGATATTGTCAATGTCAATGGTGGGGCGATTGCATTGGGACATCCATTAGGGTGTACTGGTGCAAAGCTAACCACGCAATTAATCTATGAGATGAAACGCCGTGACGTTCAGTTTGGCATGGTTAGCATGTGCATCGGAGGCGGAATGGGCGCGGCGGGAATCTTTGAAAATATACCAAATTAGAAGGAGTGTGAAATATGGCAGAATATACCGTTGAAGAATTGGTGAATAATCACCCCAAGGCTTTTATGCCCGAAAAGGCACAAGGGGTCAATGCAGTGATCCAATATCACTTAACCGGTGCCGAAGGAGGGGATTACATTGTTACGATCAAAGATGGTACTTGTAGCGTTGCTAAAGGGGTTGCCGAAAAGCCCACCATGACCTTGACCGCTGAAGCACAGGATTTCAAGGATGTTTTAACCGGTAAGGCAAATGGAATGCAGTATTTCATGCAAGGAAGATTAAAATTAGCAGGCGATTTGAACCTTGCTATGAAGTTGACGACCTTTTTCAAAATGGGTTAACCTTTAGGATTAAATAAGTAGAGCGACTGGCCTGTCGCTCTACTTGTTTTATGATGGAATTTAAATTAACCCTCGAAAGGTACTTCAATAACTTTAGCCTGAATTTCGGCGGTTAATTTGCTGATTTCCGTTTGAATGGCTTCCTGGATTGTGCTGAGAGGCACCAATCTTTTTTCCGCTTGGTCACGGCGCTTAAACTCAACACTCTCTTTCTGCAAGGTTCGTTCGCTGATGGTAATACGGATGGGGATACCAATTAGATCAGCATCCATGAATTTGACACCCGGGCTTTCCTCACGATCATCATAAAGCACCTCAAACCCGCTGGCGACCAGTTGGTCATAAAGTTTATCCGCCGCCAGCTGAATTTGGGGGTTTGTCTGCGTGCCGAGTGAGACGAGATGCACCTGGTAAGGCGCAACGGTTATAGGCCATATAATACCATTTTCATCGTGATGTTCCTCTACAATGCATGCCATAAGGCGACCGCTGCCAATGCCATACGATCCCATGATGACCGGCTTTTCAACGCCGTCTTTATCCAGGAAAGTACATCCCATTGCATCACTATAACGGGTGCCCAATTTGAAAATGTTACCGACTTCAACACCACGTACTGTCCGGATCGGATGTCCGCAGCGAATACATGCATCCCCATCTTGAGCAGCAGTAATATCTGCGATGATGTCTGCTTGGTAATCGCGTCCATAATTTGTGTTCAATAAGTGATACCCTTCTTCGTTCGCACCTGCAACCAAATTCGGTGATTGCGGGATGAGGTCATCGACAACCACCAGCGTATTTTTCAAGCCAACCGGCGAAGCATAGCCCGGAACAGCCCCGACTGCGATGATTTCCTCTTCCGTTGCCGGGCGTAATTCCTTTGCTTTTAGGGTGTTCGCCAATTTCGTTTCATTCAATTCCATATCACCCCGCACAACTGAAAAGATAAATACATCTTTTTCTTCGTTTTCGGTTGGGATGGTTGCCACCATAAAGACCGCTTTTGCTGTCTTCGATTTGGGTATATTAAGGAAATTGGCTAATTCCTCAATGGTTTTCGCATTTGGCGTGGCAACTTTTTCGACCGGCAGTTCAGCTTCAGCGGGCGGAGGAGTTTTCTTGAAAAATGCGATTTGGCGATTCGCAGAATAACCACAATGATCACACAAGATTAATGTATCTTCACCAATCGGGGTTAGATACATGTATTCATGTGCCATTTTGCCACCCATCATCCCAACATCGGATTTCACTGCGATGACTGGTAAATCACAACGATGGAAAATGTTAAAGTAAGCCTGATAGTGATTGCGGTATTGGTGATCGAGACCTTCCCAATCCGCATCAAGGCTATAGCTGTCCTTCATCGTGAATTCACGCACGCGGATAAGTCCTGCGCGTGGGCGTGGATCATCACGCCATTTGGTTTGGATATGATAAATCAAGCGCGGTAATTGGCGGTAGGAGCGAATATCTTTCCGTACTAAATCTGCTACCACCTCTTCATGGGTCATCGCTAAAACCATATCGCGGTTGTTTTTGTCTTTAAAGCGCCCCATTTCACTGCCGATTTGATACCAGCGTTGGGTTTCCTTCCAGATATCCGCTGGATGAACAACCGGCATGGTCATTTCTTGTCCACCGATTGCATTCATTTCCTCGCGTAAAATATTTTCAATTTTATTGAGGGTGCGTCTACCCAATGGCATGATCGTAAAAATTCCAGCTGCCAATTGGCGGATAAATCCTGCCCGGACGAGCAGTTGATGACTGGCTACTTCTGCTTCTGCGGGGGCTTCTCTCAAGGTTAGATTGAATAATTGCGAAAGTCTCATATATTCCTCCACAAGATAAAACTTCGCCCTCTGGTGGCTTTCGTTCCAGAGGGCGGTATTTCTTTGAGCGATTTCCCGGCAAACTCACAGATACCGAAAGCCATTAACGCAATCGGTTGCACGGGAGCGGGGATGGTACAACATCAATACGGTTAATCATTAATTGTAAGTTTACCATCAGTTAAATGCATGTCAAGTGTTATGAGGAGGGTTTGTTGTTGTTCAGCGAATTGGCACCAGGTAGAGTCAGTTATCGAGTCGAATTAACCCAAAAGAGCGAGCCATGTCAAGCACTTTTTGGTATTCACTTGCTTTGATAGGTCGGTTGAGTTCGGGATATTGACGCGCTTGAAATGCTGGATAATACTGATCCATAATATTGAGATAGGTATTAGGGGATATTTGCTCGGCGATAAAACGCAAGATTTGCTCACTGCCAGCCAGATTATTCGGTAAAACGAGATGACGGATTAGTAAACCTTTTTGGGCAATCCCGTTTTCATCCAACACCAAATCGCCCACTTGGCGGTACATTTCTTTGACCGCACATTGATTGATGGTGGGGTAATTGGGGATTTTGGAATATTTTCGGGCGAGGTTTGCACTCGCATATTTCATATCAGGCATGTAGATGTCTATGATCCCATCTAACAGAGATAGACCTTCGATCGAATCGTAACCTCCGCTGTTGTAAACAAGGGGAATGTTCAATCCCTTTTCTGCAGCGATATTAATGGCAGCAATAATGGATGGAATCACATGGCTGGGTGAGACAAGGTTGATATTGTGACAGCCGCGCTGCTGCAAGCCTATCATCATCGCAGCGAGTTCTGCGGCAGTGACTTCTCTGCCTTGTCGTAACTGGCTGATTTCATAATTTTGGCAAAAGACACAACGCATATTACAGCTGCTGAAGAAGATTGTGCCTGAGCCACCCCAGCCACGCAATGGTTTTTCCTCACCAAAATGCGGTGCATAACTGTGGACAACCGCAGCAGTGGCGGTTTTGCAAACACCTAATTTCTTGGCTGTGCGGTCCACTTTGCACTTCCACCCGCATAGGTCACAACTCTTGAGGTGTTCAAAAGCCTCTTCGGCGCGCCGGGTTAATCTATTTTGTTCGAATAAATCCAGATAGGCTGGTTTCATAAATCAATAAGCAATTACTAGAAGTAGATCATTGACATTTGTGTTGGTTTGGGAGGTGTAGAGTAGATCGCCCAAGGCTTCAAAGAAAGGATAGGTATCGTTATTTGCCAGGGCTTGATCCGGATTCAAACCGAGAGTTAAAGCTCGCTGCCAGGTGGTTCCATCGACTATTGCGCCCGCTGCAGGGCTCAAACCATCTTCTCCATCTGTGGCTAATGTGATGAGTAAACAATTTTTCACCCCAGCAAGGTCTTTTACTGCGCCTAGTGCAACTTCTAAATTACGCCCTCCGACACCATTCCCGCGTGCCGTCACCGTCGTTTCACCACCAGCAATCCAACAAACAGGTTTGGAAGGAGAGGGTCTTTCGGAAAGTTGGCGGGCAAAGGCGGCAAAGATTTTCCCAACCTGGTTAGCCTCTCCTTGGAGATAGGAGGTTAGATGCAATGTGGAAAAACCATTGCGAGCAAAATTTTCCAGCGCAGCCTGGCATGCCTGGGTATTGGAACCAATCAGATAATTGTTCACCCTCTGAAAAAGCGTATCATGGGCTTTTCTGGTCTCAGGCTCGATTCCTGCTTCTCCTTTTTGAAAGAGTTCGAGTACTGCTGAAGGAATTTGCTTCTCTAAGTGATAATGATGGATGATATGAAGGGCATCGCTGAAGGTAGTTGGATCAGGAGCGGTCATTCCAGAAGCGATGGATGCAATGTCGTTATCAATCACATCGGAAAGGATTAGGCTTATCGTTCTAGCCGGATGGGCGATTGCTGCTAAACCGCCCCCTTTCAGTTTTTCCAAATGTTTTCGAATGCAATTGACCTCTTGGATTGTCGCACCACTGCGTAAGAGCAGGCGGGTGGTTTGTTGGAGCTGCCGCAGAGTGATGGGCGGACGGGGATATGTGAGTAATGCAGAAGCACCACCGGAGATCAAGGATATCAGTGTGTCTTGAGCGGTTAATGTCTGGATAAATTTTTCAAGTTGATGAGCTGCCCGGATGCTATTCCGGCCTGGAACGGGGTGGTCACCATAAATGATTTCTGTTTTGGGCAGAGTTATGGTCGTCTTCTTTTTAGTGATGACCAGTCCGCGTTCCATCCTCGGTTCCAGTTTTTGGATTGCCCCTTGCATCATCGCTACAGCTGCTTTGCCCGCTGCTAGCACCACTAATTTTCCTTGTGGATCGAGTGGGTAGATATCGCCTTGAATCAGCAGTTTATCATCTTCCAGTTGAATGGCGCGTGCAACTGCCTGGTCACCGGCTACTGCGTCAAGCGCATGGGTTAAGGAATCAAGGATGATCGAGCGATAAGGATGATTAAGGAGGAGTTTAGGTTGCGGGGAAATGATTTCAACGGACATAAGCTTTAACCTGCCAGTGGTATCACACATTGGGGGTCATCGAATTGCGGATCATTTACTCGGCGGGAAACGGGGTAAGCAATCATCTCATCAGCGGGAAAAGGTCGCAATAAATGGTTGATTTCATTTGGAGAAACGGGTGCGGGATTGATCCAAGTGAGATAATCTGTCGAATCGAGGATCGCCGGCATACGGTCGTGGATGGGCGTCAGTAATGTATTTGGTGGCGTTGTGATAATAGTGCAGGAGCGTATTTCGGAACCATCTGGGCTTTGCCACGTGTCCCACAATCCGGCGAAAGCAAATGGTTTTTGGGATTTTAACCGGATCAGCATGGGTGTTTTTGAGCCATTGTCTTTCTTCCACTCATAAAAGCCATCGGCTAATATTAAGCAACGATGATAGCGGAATGGTCCTCGAAAGGCTGGTTTTTGCGCGAGTGTTTCTGCCCGAGCGTTGATAAGTCGATTGCCAATTTGGGTATCTTTCGCCCAGCGAGGTATTAACCCCCAAACGAAAAAATCCACTTTGTAATCTGCTTCATTGGCAATTACTGCAACCGGTTGGGAGGGTGCAATATTATAGCGTGGGCTGAACTCGTGGGCAAAATTGGCGAAGGAAAATTCCTGTTGTAATTCGCTCACCTCCGCAGTTAAAGTAAACCGTCCACACATTATGACCTGCCTTTCTCCTTATATAGGTTTTCGAGCGATAAGACTGGCGATACAACGAGGATGAGTGGTAGATTGGGATGTCCAGCCTTCTTGATAATAGAGGATGTCTAAATCCGCAAAAGCAAGTTGCAATTCGTTCGGGGATAAAAGAAAATCCACACAAATTTCCGGTTTAATCTCCCGCATTTCACGTTTCAAGGTTTCAATGATCAACAATCCACCCGGCTTTAACCATTTTCGAAATGAGCTCCACAATGAACGCTGCAGATAATAAAAATTGATGATTACATCAAAATAAGCATTGGGAAAGTAAATGTTTTCCATATCGGCGCAAATAAGCTCAAATTTTGGATAGTTGCGTCTTGCTTGTTGTAGTGCCACCAAGGAAATATCTACGCCAATTACATTCAGTCCATTTTGGATCAGATATCTTGCATTCGTCCCTAACCCACAAGCTACATCCAGTGCGATCCCAGAATGAGGTAGGAAGGGTTTTGCCTGATAGAGCAGTGAGCGTGGATGACGAATGTTACGATATTCGTTAGTCAGGTAACGGTGATTCCAACGGATTGCATCATTGTTTGCCATAGAAAAATTCCCAAAAAATCAAACCTTATGAGGAGTTTAGTAATATCATTTTACACGAAGTTGGAATAAAAATTATGGATAAAATGCGGTGTCACTGCGAATGAGCGCTTTTGTGAGTGAAGCAGTCTCCCAAAGCATGTTTATTCACTGTTCAACAGGAGATTGCTTTGGGCAAAGGCGCCCTCGCAATAACAGCCTGAATAGTTGCCTCTCTTTTTTGAAAAGGGTCTAGAAAAGTATTTCCCCTTTGATTGGCACTTGAAATTTTTTTGAAAACGATTATAATAATGATTAATTGTGATTGAATGTGATTATATATGACTTACTTTGATTCACTTTCCAATTATGAGCGTCGATCTCAATTAGCACAGTTGATCGAGCAGTCGGGGCGTATCTCGGTGGCGCAAATTTGCGAGCGCTTTGGAATCAGCGAAGCTACCGCCCGCCGCGATCTGGTAATGTTATCAAAGCAGGGGGTGATTCAGCGGGTGCACGGAGGGGCAATTGCGGTGCGTCAGGCTGCGCCTGAAGAACCCATCTTGCAGCGCACTCACGAGCAGGAAGCCGAAAAAGAACGCATTGGGCGCGCAGCCGCATCTCTCATCCACGATGGAGAGACGGTGTTCCTCGGTTCTGGGACAACGGTTTTACAGGTGGCGCTAAATCTTGCGAATCATAAGTTGACCGTTATTACCAACTCGCTACCGGTCATCAATGTGATGGCAGGGAGAGAAAACATCACCTTGATTGCATTAGGTGGGATGCTGCGTGACAGTGAATTATCTTTCATTGGTCACATCACGGAGCAAGCGTTGAGTGAAGCGCGCGCAGATAAAGTCATCATTGGAACGCGTGCCATTAGTTTGGAAACCGGCCTGACCAACGATTACCTCCCTGAAACATTGACCGACCGTGCTATTTTAAGAATTGGTCGTGAAATCATTGTAGTGGCAGATCATACCAAGTGCGGTGTTGTTTCTGCGGCGTTCCTTGCTCCGCTAACAGCGATGCATACACTTGTCACTGACGCAGGGAGTGGAGCCGATTTCATTGCTGCGTTGCGTGCGCAGGGTATTAGAGTGGTGGTTGCATAGGTGAGCGCGATGCTATTGGAACAATTTTGCCCGCGCTCCAAATTGGTTACCAAAACAACCCTGGTTAACCAACCGCGTTTCCCTACCATAGACGCCCATAATCACCTGGCTGAACCCTTTGGCGGCGGCTGGGATAAAAAACCCATCGCCGAACTGCTTGCCCAGCTCGACGAAGCCGGCATTGTCCACTACATTGACCTGGATGGCGGTTGGGGCGAAGATATTCTGCAAGCGCATCTTGACTATTTCAAAGCCAAAGCCCCGGAGCGCTTCCACATCTTTGGCGGAGTGGATTGGGACAAATGGCTCGAACTCGGTGATTCCTTCCCCGAATACGCTGCCCGCCATCTCGAAATCCAGAAATCCTGGGGCGCTGAGGGATTGAAAATATGGAAGCCCTTTGGGCTGCATGTGCGTGATCACAAAGGCGCATTGGTTAGGGTAGATGACCCGCGCATCGATCCGCTCTGGGAAACTGCTGGGCGTCTCTGTCTGCCGGTGCTGATTCATGTCGCCGACCCGGTTGCCTTCTTCGACCCGATTGACGAGACTAACGAGCGCTGGGAGGAACTCGGTCAGCACCCCGAATGGGCATTTACCAGTCCACCTTTTCCACCCTTCATGGACATCATGAACGCCTTTTATAATCTGGTCAAGCGCCACCCGCAAACCACCTTTATTGGCGCTCACGTTGGCGGCTATGCAGAAAACCTGACCTGGGTAGCGAAAATGCTAAATGAGTGCCCAAATTATTACATTGACATTGCTGCAAGGCTGGGCGAATTGGGACGTCAACCCTATACCGCTCGCCGCTTTTTTATTAAATACCAGGACCGCATCCTATTCGGCTCAGATTTCGGCCCTGACCTAGAAGCTTACCGTCTCTACTACCGCTTCCTGGAAACCGATGATGAGTATTTCAACTATAATGTTGGCGAGAAACCCCTGCAGGGGCGCTGGTACGCCTATGGCATTTTTCTCCCGGATGAGGTCTTAGAGAAAGTTTATCGCGCAAACGCAGAAAAAATTTTGAATATCAATAAGCCTTTCACACCCCAAGAACATTGGACGAAATAACTATGAGACTAGAAGATTATCATACCTATAACGAAATTAAATCCCAGACTCAAGCATGGGAGCAAGCATTGAATCTTGTCAGCATGGCCTCTTTGCCACAGGCGGCGGACTACGATCAGGTTCTTTTCACAGGCTGTGGTTCTACCTATTACCTTTCGCTTTCTGCAGCAGCTTTGTATCAAGAGTTGACCGGGCGCGTAGCGCGGGCTGTGCCGGGTGGGGAGTTGTTGTTGAATCCGCAAATAGTTATCGGACGGGATTTTAGCCCGACAAAAACCCTGTTGGTCGCCGTCAGCCGCTCTGGTACAACGACAGAGACGGTCAAGGCGGTGGAAAAGTTCAAAGCGGAGAAACGCGGTGATGTAGTTGTTATCAGTAATTATAATGAAGCACTTTCACGTTTGGCTGATATCAACATTGTCATCAACAAAGGGCAGGAAAAGTCTGTTGCGCAGACTCGTTCCTTTGCTTCGATGTACGTAGCAGCAGCGACATTCTGCGCGCGAATGGCAGGCAGCGGGGATTTGGTAGAAGCAATGCGAAAATTGCCCGAAGTCGGAAATTCCATCATGGGAAAATATGAAGGATATGCAAAGGAGGTCGGCGAAGATTTAAAATTCGATCGTTTCTATTTCCTGGGTTCGGGCGTCCGTTATGGACTTGCCTGTGAAGCAAACCTGAAAATGAAGGAAATGACCCTTACACACAGCGAGCCATTCCATTTCATGGAGTTTCGCCATGGGCCAATGAGCATGGTCAATGCAAATACGGTTGTGGTAGGAATGTTATCAGATGCAAACCGAGTCCATGAGGCAAAGGTGCTGTCAGAGATGGCGAAACTGGGGGCAACGATAGTAGGCTTGGGAGAATCTGAGGCGGATGTTGTCTTTGAGTCGGGAATCCCAGAAAGTGGGCGTGGAGTCCTGTATTTGCCTGTCCTGCAATGGATGGCGTTTTATCGTTCGCTGGCAAAGGGTCTGAATCCTGACCGCCCCGAAAATTTGACGGCGGTGGTCAAATTGGAACTGTAACAAGATATTGCCATGAAATGATGGCGAGTGGCGGGGTGCGCCTAAACCGATGGCCGTGTTCCCTGTCTGGCACGCGCAAATTGCGTGGTGTCGCGGCTATCCTAGTAAAGGAGCATAAAATGAAGAAAATCTTGTTCGTTTTTGTTGTTGCCAGCCTATTGTTGACGGCTTGCGGGGGTGGAGCAAAACCTGCCGCACAACAGGGTCCTGTCGAGATTACCTTTACCATGTGGGGAGCACCAGAGGAACTGGCAGTCTGGCAGGCAGTAGTGGATGATTTCCACAAAGCAAACCCGAACATTACTGTAAAAGTAGATGTTTCGGATTGGGATTCGTATTGGACTAAATTGAACACACTGATTGCCGGTAACACACCGCCAGATGTGTTCGCCATGGATGCCCCGCTTTTCTTGGATTGGCAAAGCCGCGGCGCGCTGCTCAACCTTCAGCCTTACATTGATGCCAACCCCGGCTTTCTGGATGGTTTCTATCCACAGACGTTGACTGCCTACAAGACAGCAGATGGCTATTATGGTTTGCCACGCGATTTCCAGACGATTGTCCTGTTCTACAACAAGGACATGTTTAATGCTGCAGGCGTGGATTATCCTACGGCGGATTGGACATACGACGATTTGCTGGCTGCTGCCAAAAAGTTGACCCTGGATACAAACAAGGATGGCAAGATTGACCAATACGGATTCTGGTCGGACACCTGGGACATGGAGTTGCTATGGAGCGAAGTCATTTGGGCCTATGGTGGGGATATCATCAGCGCAGATCATACCAAGACTCTCATCGGCGAAGATGGCGCACGCGATGCCTGGGCATACATTGACAGCCTATACAAGGAAGGCGTAATGCCCACACCGACTACTTCAGGCGAATTTGGTTCTGACTTATTCCAGTCGGGCAAGGCAGCGATGACCACCATTGGTCACTGGGCGGTGCCGGGTTATGTCCAGTCTGGAATCAAATTTGATGTTGCACCTATGCCGAAGGGACCCGCAGGACGGGCTACCAGCGTCAACAGTGCTGGCTTTGTCATCTCAAAGGGCTCTAAACACCCCGACGCAGCTTTTGAGTTTGTCAAGTTTGCCTTAAGCGAAGCCGGGCAGAAACGATTGGCAGAGTTGGGGTTTGCCATCCCGGTATTGAAGTCTGTGGCTGAGAGTGATGCCTATCTGAAACAACCTGGCAATTTGAACCAGCGGGTATTCCTGGATTCGGTCGCCTTTGCGCACATGAAGCCTGTTTTCAAAGGATATGAAGAATGGGCGAGTATCGTTGGTGATGGTTTGATTCCCGTCTTCGACGGCGAAGCTGAATTGAATGCCACGCTCGATGAAGTGATTGCTGCAGCAGACGAAGTGCTGGCGAAAAATAAATAATCCATTTAAGACCTGACAGGTTTCTCGAAAACCTGTCAGGTCTTGCAAGGAATGTCTATGGATTACGGACTCAAACCGCTTGGGCGCGAAAAACTCTGGCTCTGGCTAATGCTGACGCCAACTCTCGTCGGCTTGGTGTTTGGCACCGTTGGCTCCTTGCTGGCGACATTGGGATTGAGTCTTTTCGATTGGGATTTGATCAATCCTCCCCATTGGGCAGGAGTGGAGAATTATGTCCAGTTATTTGAAAACAAGGATTATATCGAAGCCTTTGTCAACACGCTGAAATTTTCTGCGTTGTATGTGCCGGGCGTGGTTATCCTTTCCCTGCTGGTTGCTATTTTGCTCAATCGCAAGATACGCGGCGTGAGCTTCTTTCGCACGGTGTACTTCCTTCCGACTGTGACTTCTGCGGTTGCCACAGCGCTGGTCTGGAACATGATTTATGGCAAGGAAACAGGCATTCTCAATTTTGTCCTCGAACGTTTGGGCTTCGCACCTGTCTGCTGGCTTTGCACCGATAATGCCATGATGTCGGTGGTCATTGTCAATATTTGGGGCGCAATTGGTGAAGGCATGATCATCTTTCTGGCTGGGTTGACCGCCATCCCGCGCGATTACTATGAAGCTGCCATGCTGGATGGAGCAAACGAATTGCAGCAATTTTTCAGTGTCACCTTGCCGCTGATCACACCAAGCATTTTCTTCCAGACTCTTATTTCTGCTATTAACGCGTTTCAAGCTTACGACTATATCTACATGTTGACCCGCCGTGGACAGGGTGATAGCTCCGTCCCTGTGGCAGTTTACTCGATTTACCGCAATGCCTTCCATTTCTTTCGCATGGGGAATGCCTCTGCACAAGCCATTCAACTGGCGCTTCTGGTGGCAGTTTTCATGGCAATCATGTTCTGGTGGGAACGCCACTACGTGGTGTACGAATAGGAGAGCAGCGCATGTCCAAATCGTTTTATAAAACCTTGCTTGATATAATATCCTACGCGGTCTTGCTCTTTGGCGCATTGACCATGCTTATCCCATTTGTGTGGATGATTTCGGTCTCGTTTCGCGTCCCTGCCCAGCAGTTCTCGCGCAATATTATCCCCAACCCGTTTACCATTCAAAACTACTTTGACCTGTTTCGCGACCTGCCCGACGAGGTGTTTCTCTATCTGACCTTCAACAGTTTCAAGATTTCTATCCTGACAGTCATTGGTCAGATATTAACCTGCGCCATGGCGGCGTTCGTCTTTGCTGTCGTCCAATTCAAGGGGCGCGATTTTCTCTTTGCCCTGCTTGTCGCCACGTTGATGATTCCGCCGCAGGTCTCGCTCATCCCAAACTTTATCATCTTCAAGTATCTCGGTTGGATTGGTACGCAACTCCCCCTCATCGTCCCGGCATTTTGGGGTGGTGCATTTGGGACTTTTCTGCTGCGGCAGTATTTTCTCACCATCCCGCGCGACCTGGTGGATGCTGCCCGCATGGACGGCGCTTCGCTCTTCGACATTTTCTGGCGAGTTTACTTGCCATTATCGAAACCTGCCGTTGCTGCCCTGTCCATCTTCGTTTTCAAGGATGCCTGGAACGACTTACTTCATCCGCTGGTGTATCTACCGACCGACATGCACAAGACAACACTGACGGTGGGGCTGGCTTTTTTTCAACAGCAACTCCAGTTGGGCGGGAAATTCACTGTATTAATGGCAGGTGCTTTCCTGTCCATCCTGCCATTACTGATTATTTTCTTCATCGCTCAAAAGCAATTCATCGAAGGCGTTGCGTTGAGCGGTGTGAAGAGGTAGGTATGGAAACATGACAAATGCACAAGTTGATTGACA
>DAOTVW010000128.1:0-9564 GCA_034436035.1 Anaerolineales bacterium | reverse complement strand
TAGGGTCTTGATGATTCTTGTTTTTCTTCTGTAGGTAGATTTAAGTTATTCATTTTATATTCTCCTCATTGATTATCCAATCCCTATTGTTCCGTTTTGCGCTGGATCGTCCACAAGATCACCAAAGATAGGATCGCCAGGATCGCAACAATTGGTCCAGCTATCCCGCTCGCTTGCACTGGCTTTGCATGGAATGACTGTAATTGTATGGCGGTGGGGCCAAACACCCAGGCATAGTCTTCCACTTCTCCACCGATCACCAGCCCGGTCAACCCAGCCGCAGATTGATTGCAGTGGTATTGCATTCCACTTGGATCATTAGATGGAAGTTCAGTTTTACCGGCTTGTTCATCATATGGTGAAAGGCGAAAACGAGCAAATAAACCAACATTCTTCAACCCTGATGGTAGGGTGAAAGTAATGGTATTCCTCCCCGCAGGGACGTATAAATTGTCAATGATCTTTTCACTATATGTGACTCCGTTAACCTTGAGGGTGTCGCTAAATACCCCATCAGCACCAAAATCACCGTTACCATAATAATCTAACCACCCCATCAGACAACCGCCTTTGCCACTGCTTGTCGGATCGGTTACGGTGACGATGACTTGCCCGCTGCCATTCCCCCAGCTGCTCCCTCCGCGCACAACGCCATCTTCGTCATTTAAATTAGCAATGTTATCACCGGTTGCAACGGAATTTGGTTGGCCATCCCACTCTTGATCTAATAACGTACCTAAAATAACGCTATCGCCGGGATTATAATGCCGAGCTCCGGTACTCCACTTGGTTAACCCGTAATCGGTTGGGAGATCACCATAGTCCATGGCTTTCACATTAGTAAACGTACAGGTTACATTGCCATCAAATTGATTGGTTAAATCGATGGTTACTTTGCGATTGGTCAAATCATAGGTGATGCTCTTTGGGGTTTTATTATTTGTGGTAGTAGCCGTGCAGGCGATATCCTTTAATTGATAACCATCTTTTGCATCTTCCGTGATAGTAAACACGCTCCATGAATTTGGGGTATATGTCTGTGTTCCTAGGTCATTTAGCGTAACATACCTTGTTATTGTTCCATATTTGAGTGTAAACTTAAAACCCATACCGCCACTTGGCTCGGTGACTTTATTAATGGTTATAGAATTATTACAGTCAGGGCTATTGGCTTCTTGTAGCGAAGCAGCCCAGGCAATGCCTGCGATAATTAGGGTAGCAACGATGGCTATCGTACTTGCGATCATCAATATTTTGGTTTTCATCAGAACCTCCTATTTTGGAACAAAGACAATAAATATGGGCATTTAAAATAAAACAGCCGCCATCAGTGAATACACTTTCGGCAGCCAGACTATCTGCTAAATTTACAGACTCTCAGCTTTGCGTCCTCACCTCACGGTGAGTTTGCCTTTTCGAGCGAACAACGTTATAAATAAATAACTGTTACTTAACTATATCATAATAATGGAATAATTCAATCCCCCAAAAGTACTGGTTTTACCCCATTTTTTCCAAATTGAATCAGATACAATCCAAAATGATTGCCTTTGTACTTTTGATAACTGTCAGATCAAAGCTGAAACGCGCCTTCTTAATGAGTGGGAGTTTGACTTGATCATCCTGGTCAAATATTGACCTGCATAAGTCCATAGGTAACTTAAAAAAAGAATTTGGTTGGTGTAATGGCGAAATCATTTTCTATATATACAAAATTAATCACGGTCACTCAATAAGCACACTACCAGCACAATTTCCATGATAGTGGTGATTAAGCCCAACAGACTGGGCGAGTTAGAACCAATGGCGATCCATGCTACAATCGTCAACAGTGTATAGCCAATCATCACCTTACGGATCAGGTTATGGTTTTCAGTAAAAAAAGAATTGGGTAACAAATATGCCAGTAATAAGGCAAGATACCCTAATCCATTTAATAGATAGACCAGGTTAGGGAACAACAAAGAAATGTGAATGGCTGCAATGATCAGGGTAAGAATAAGAATAGCAATTTTATAAGGGGTGAATTTCATCGGATTAATGACCTTTTTGAAAAGATAGATTACCTGCTTATTCTACCCGAAAATATCTATTCATGGCTTTCTGTATGAGGGAACCACGGATTATCACGAATCTACCCTCGCTTTGGTATTTATCCGTTATGATAAGATTTGGCTGTGCCGCCGAAAGCTGTCATTGCAAAAAAGCGTTCTTTGCGAATGAAGCAATCTCCATCCCGGCGAGGAGATGGCGTCGCTTCGCTCGCCATGACCACAAACAGTAAGGGATCGCTTCGTTACATTCTTTCCGCCGCAATCATGGTGAGATTTGGCTGTACCGCCGAAAGCTGTCATTGCAAAAAAGCGCTCTTTGCGAATGAAGCAATCTCCATCCCGGCGAGGAGATGGCGTCGCTTCGCTCGCCATGACCACAAACAGTAAAGGATCGCTTCGCTACTGATGACATAATATCCATAGGATTTACAAGATGAACACGATTGTTTTTATTGAGAAGATATGGCTGTGCGGAGTTACCACAGAACGCAGCAAATAAACTACTTGTATAACTACCTACCACTACAAGTTGCGTTGACAATTTGCTGCGAAACCCGTCCACGAAGGCGCTACGAATAAACGAATGATGGCGCTATTTGTGCATTCGTGTACTATTCGTGGACGGTTTGCTATCACACCTAAAGCCTATGATAATGTCATGATTAATAGTTTGTGTAACAAATCGTTTTTACCCGTTGACATTCATTGATTTATTTTTTATAATATAGATATAATTTATTCTTTCTTACACTTAATAAGTTTACTCGGGAATTAAATAAGATGTTAAAACCTTCTCGTTTAGCTTCCTTAGGCAGTGCCAACGCCTCCTTAATGCGCCGATTGAACCGCTCTACTATCCTTGACCTCATGCGTCAACACTCCCCCATTTCTCCTTCAGAGTTATCGCGTCAATTACATATCAGCATGCCAACAGTGATGCGAATTTTGGATGAGTTGATGCAGGAAAACCTGGTTTACCGATTGGATAGCCAGGAAAGCAGCGGTGGGCGGCCGCGTTCTTTACTCGCCATTAATGCTACGGCGCACGCTGTGATCGGTCTCGATCTTGGCGGTACTAAAATGTATGGCACCGTAGCCGATTTAAATGGCAATATATTAACAGAATTGTACCGACCTTCAAGCCCAGGAAATGCGCAAGAAAACCTCGAAATACTCTTTCAATTAATTGAAGAGCTCCTCGAAACTCCTCGTCAGGGTGGGCAAAATATTTTAGGAATCGGAGTTGGAGCTCCAGGGATTACTCTCTATGAACAAGGGATAATTACTTGGGCGCCTAGTTTGGGTTGGCGAGATTTACCTTTACGCGAAATTCTCCAGCAGCGATTTCAAATGCCAGTTCAAGTCGAAAATGATGTGAATTTGGCTGCCTTGGGAGAATTCGGTTTTGGGGTAGCAAAAGGTGCCAGTAGCCTGGTTTGCCTGGCAGTGGGGACCGGGATTGGTAGTGGAATTGTACTGGACCGGAAGATTTATCGTGGTTATCACCAATCCGCTGGGGAGGTGGGCTATCTACCACCTAGCCCAGCCGCATTAGGAAAACGCTATGAGCATTTTGGCGCACTGGAGAGTTTGGCATCCGGCACGGGTGTGGAAGCGCGTGCGCGCCAGTTGATCCAAGAACGTGGACTGGCTATCGATGCACAAAATATTACTGCTGAGGCAGTTTTCAACGCAGCCCGGGCTGGAGAAGCTTGGGCGCAAGAGATCATCGATGAAACGGTTGATTACTTAGCCCTTGTTATCGCTGCGATTAGTGTGGTTCTGGATCCGCAGGTGATTGTCTTGGGTGGGGGCGTCTCACGTTCGGCGGATATTTTGGTTGAACCGATTTTATGCCGTCTAGAAGGGGTTTTACCAGCACCGGTTCAATTGGTTGTCTCCACATTAGGATACCGGGCAGCGGTGATGGGAGCGATTATGTTGATATTGGATACAACCACAGACCATATTGCTATAAAAACGATGTAAACCATAAAATCTGTAAAGGAGCGATCTATGTCCAAACTAGCATTGCTTGGTGGCGAACCGACCAAGAAGACACCCTTCCCAGCCTGGCCGCAGTATGATGACCACGAGCGAGAAGCTCTCAATCAAGTGTTAGACAGCCGCATTTGGTGGCGCACCCCCGGTACACAAACCTTAGCTTTTGAACAAGAATTTGCCCGATATCACCAAGCCCAATTTGGTGTTGCGGTTACCAATGGCACTGCTGCATTGGAGGTGACCCTGGCAGCGTTAGGAATTGGTGTCGGTGATGAGGTCATTATCCCCGATTTCACTTTTATCGCGACTGCCAGTGCGGTCTTATTTTGTGGCGCTTTACCCGTTATGGTGGATGTGCTACCGGATACCTATTGTATTGATCCCGAGCTTGTAGAAGCAGCCATAACCCCGCGAACCAAAGCAATCATCGCAGTGCACATGGCTGGGCATCCGGCAGATTTGGATGCATTAAGAGAATTGGCTCACCGCTATGGCCTGTATTTAATCGAGGATAGTTCTCATGCTCATGGCGCGGAGTGGCGGGGGCATAAAATTGGAGCTATGGGCGATATCGGCACATTTAGCTTCCAGGCGTCAAAGCTCATGACCGCCGGTGAGGGGGGAATTATTTTAACCAACTCCGCTGATTTAGAGCGGCGTGTTCGTTCGGTGCATGACTGTGGAAGAATGCCGGGAGAATGGTTCTATTCGCATTTCATCTACGGTTCGAATTACCGCCTGAGTGAATGGCAGGGAGCAGTATTGCGCCAGCAGCTTAAACGCCTCGATAGCCAATCATTGGTACGTTCACGCAATGCTACCTACCTGGACCGTGAACTGCCAAAGATTGAAGGCATCACCCCCCAGAAATTAGATGCTCGCGTCACCCGTCATGGCTATTACGCATATATTTTCCACGTTGATACAAAAGAGTTTGCGGGAATTTCCACTGAGCGCTTTATTGCTGCTTTCAATGCCGAGGGCATTCCGACTCAAGCAAGCTACCCGCCACTGCATGATCTGGATGTATTTAAGAGCGGTGCATACCGTAAGCGACTTGGCGAAAAACAATCCAAAGAAGAGCACCCATTCCTGCGCAGCGGTTTTCCAAACACACTCAAAGCAGCTTGGGAAACGGTCTGGCTTCCTAACCCGGTTATGCTTGGAAATGAAGAGGAAATCGAATGCGTGATTGAGGCAATCAAAAAAATTCAACATAATGCCAAAGAGTTAATATAATCTCTACAAACAAGAATAGATTTCAACAAAAGATTGAAAAATGTAAATTGATCATTCAAGTTTTGTGAGAAAGGAGAGCCTAAAATGGCAACAGCTTTGGTGTTCAGCCCCCATGCAGATGATGCGGCTGCTTTTTGTGGAGCGACCCTGGCGAAGCTTGCTGACCGGGGTTGGAAAGTGGTCATGGTGCGGGTAACGGACGATTGCAGAGATTCGGTGGGATTGAGCGAAGCGGAAACCCGCCAGCAGATCACTGCAGAGCTTCATGAAGCAGCGCGCATACTGGGTATTTCGCAAATTGTGGAACTGGGTTATGAAACAGATCAATTATCGGCTGTTCCAGAATTAGAGTTGCGGGAACGTTTTGTTTATCTGATTCGGAAATATCGACCGTATGCGGTCTTTTCATTTGACCCGGATGGTCTACTGGAGAATAATCAGGACCATAAGCGGGTGGCAGAGGCGGTGGATGAGGCATTGTGGGTTGCAGCTTTCGATAAGCATTATCCGCAGCACTTTGCGGAAGGATTAGCGCCTTACGCAGTCGTGGAGCGCTGGTATTTCGCTCGGAAACACGTGGAACCGAATCGGGCCGAAGATATCAGTGAAACCATCGAAAGGAAGATTGCTGCCCTTTGTGCTCACCGGACGCAAATCAAACACATGTTACGTCAATATCAGATGCAGCTGGAAGCCTGGGGTAAACGGGTAGGCTGGGTGGATGAATCTTATGAAGGCGACCACCGCGAGATTGTCGCCACGTTTCTCCAAGAACAGGCAAACGCAGTTGCCCGCCAATTTGGTTTAGGGGAAGGGCGAATGGGGGAACTTTTCCGATATGTCCGTTTTGGAGACTTGGAGGAACTTTTCCAAATGATGGCTGAGCCACTGGATCAAAGCATGAAGGAAAATGAAAGGAGTGGGGAGGCGGTGGGTGGACAAAGCCTAACCACTGACGAATATTACCAGCATAAAATCCCCATCAATCTAAATCAACGGATTCGTATCATGGGACACCATCATTTGTGTGCAGGAGCTTTTGAGGAACTGTTTGCCAGTACACCCTTTCGCCTGGCTTATCGGAATCTGGTCGAGGAACTTCGCCCCAATCCTGAAATCGAAGTGGAAAGCATTTATGGATACGATATTTTTTGCTATCAATGCGGTTATTGGGATGATGAGCAAGGGCGATGCAGCACCGGGTGGAGAAATAAAATCTCCAAAGATGCAGCGGTATTGGATTATTTGGGAATTAAAACCGGCGAGGTGAGAACGCTGGAAGAATTACAGCGACTGCTGGCTGAAAAGATCACTCCACAAAAGTTGTATGAATTTTGTGGGCCGGGTGAGTGGAAGTGTGAGAATTATGTGATGGGAGTGTGTCAGCGCGGCTACGAGAACTTACGCCACCGATTTGGTATCCAACTTGAGCCGTGATTCTTGGAGGATAACATGACCAACACGAAAGGACTGCGGGCGCGTTCATTAATCGCGCTGGGGTTTGGGTTTTTTATAGACAGTGCAGAAGACCTGGCTTTGCCCATGCTTTTTCCAGCTATTCGGAACTCGTTAGGTTTGCTATACAGCCATTTGGGATTGATTGATAATGTGCGCATTATCTTTCAGACCTTTTCTGGGCCAATCTGGGGGATGCTGGCTGATAAGTATAACCGCAAGTGGATTTTAGTCATCGGGACAGGATTATGGGGAATTTGGACGGCTTTATGCGGTCTGGTGGATAGCTTTTGGCAATTGATGGTGCTGCGCGTGGTTGCCTGTATCGGTCTAGGGTGTTTATATCCAGCTGCGTTTAGCATAATGGGAGATATTTTTGGGCCAAAAGACCGCGGCAAGGCGATGGGTACGATTAGTGCTATTGGTATGTTTGGCATTGTAGTAGGGGCAGTGACGTTTGGGCAGCTCACTAATATCCCTGAAATTGGCTGGCGGATTGGGCTGGTTGGATTGGGATTAATGAGCGTAATATCAGGGGTTGTTATCGCAGTATTGATTAAAAATCCTGTTCGTGGTCAGGCAGAACCAGAATTGAGTGATGTTATCAAGGAAGAAGATGAATCCCGGTTTGCTTTTTCTCTCGTCAAAGTCAAAGAGGTATTACGGAGTAAAACGTTATGGATCAATTTCATCCAGGGCGCATTTGTCATGACGACGCTGAATGCATTATCCATCTTCCTGGTGACCTGGCTGGTGGACGATCGTGGTTTTTCTGAATCGGATGCACCGCTGTTCTTTGGCGGGGTGGTGATCTCCCTGGCAGTTGGGAGCTTCGTGGCGGGGATTGTGGCCGATTGGGCAGATCAACGCTCACCTCGCTATGGACGCATAATTTGTTCGCAAGCTTCGATTGCGATCACCCTACCAGCATTGTTATATCTCTTTACGAAAGCTCAAACGGTTGTGGAGATATTGGTTCCCTCAATTGTAGCCGGTTTTTTTATTGATTGGACTCGGCGGGGAACTCAACAACCAATGGCACATGCGGTCACAAAGCCTGAACTGCGATCAACTGCAATGGCGCTGATGGAGTTTACGCAAGGTTCTTTTGCTTCGGTGGTGATCATTTTGTTTGGGAATTATGCCAATCAGTATGGACTGACGCGCACGTTATTAATTTTAACGGTTGGTTTTTGGACGATTGCACTCCTGTTGACCACTTTTTATTATTTTGTCTATCCCAAAGAAGCAGCGCATTTTCGACAGGAAATGCAAACCCGCCGTGAGATTTTATTGGCTGAAAATTGAGGATCTTTATGAAACGAATATGGCCATTACCCGAAATTCAGCTCATCTCCCTTGCTGAACACAAGGAAGACCGCCCGGTAGCTGTGGTTACAACTTTTCCTGCCTGGGAGATTGTGAGAAGTCAGGTTGCTTTTAAGGCAAAGTCGGTGATATCTATTCAGTCAGCCACCCAAGAACATTGGAACGAACTTGTTGGGGCCGTGGATGGCGAGGTTATTTATGCAATTGGCGGGGGATTAGCAGCGGATGCAGCGAAGTATCTCGCTGTCCAACGCAATTTACCCCTGCTTTGCGTTCCAACGGCTTTATCGGTGGATGCGATTTTTGCCTGGTCTTCGGCTATTCGCCTGGAAGGGTGTGTAAAATATATTGAGACGACCATTCCCCAAAAGCTCATTGTTGATTTTCAGTTAATCGCCGCAGCTCCTCCATCCATCCGAGCTGCGGGGATTTGTGATGTACTTTCGATTGCCACGGGAAGCTGGGATTGGAAATTTGCCGAAGACAAAGGGAAGAATCCGGATGGGATGGGCTATATTCCTTACGTGGATGATATGGCACAAGCCATCCTGCGAGGAGTGGTAGATTGTGCAGAGTCGGCCGGCGCAGGAGAAGAGCGTGGGCTAAGGCAGTTATTGGATTGTATTGCCTTGGAAACTCAGTTATTGAATCAGGTGGGGCATGCCAGGCCTGAAGAGGGTAGTGAGCATTACTTTGCTTATGCGATAGAGAATTGGATTGGTGCTGGCAAACCGCATGCAGAGCTGGTGTGCCCTGGAACATTGATTATGGCTGCTTTACAGGGGCAAGACATTCGCCCTTTGAAAAAGGCGATGCAGGCTTGCCATATTCGACTTAACTCAATTGATCCACAGATTATCCGAAACACTTTACAACAGCTGCCAAAGTATTGTGAGAAAAATAAACTTCCCTATGGAATTGCCCATGATTTGGATGAAAATAAAATAAGTAAGCTTGATTTGAATGATATATTATGGAGTTAAGCATCAAAAGAACGATCTTATTTGTTTATAATTTTTTATTCACTTTTTATAAATGAGAAAGCAATATGCCTATAGTACACCATGAATGGACTGGAATAGGATATAAACCCCTCGTTTTCACTCCCTCCTGGATGACGGCTATTCTGAACTGGGAGCCAGGGTGTGATTTGCAAAACGTTTCGGAGATCGAAGTGCACCGCAATACGGATGAGGTATTTGTATTATGGCGCGGTCATGGTGCGTTATATATTCTTGAAAATGACCTCATTCAGGTAGAAGATATGCGACCAGGTGTGATTTACAATGTTCCAGCCGGCGTTTGGCATGGTTGCTTAGGCAGCGTTGATGTCTCGTGGGTTATTATGGAAAATCGGGATACTCATCTCTATGATACCGAGGTGCGGAAGTTAAACTCGATTGAAATCCAAATGATCCATGAGCAAGCCCCGGCCTGGTGCAGGGATGCTCCTGATGAAAGGATAGATACAAACAGGGAGAAT
>DAOTVW010000127.1:0-9061 GCA_034436035.1 Anaerolineales bacterium | reverse complement strand
GGCTCTGGTAAGACCTGTCAGGTTTGAACTGGGTAGCGTAGGCTCTGGTGACAATCCATAAATATTAAAACCTGACAGGTCTCCTAAAAAGTCTTACATACCGAACCTCTTGTCCATGTGCGCGGTTCAATAATCATTGGCTCTGATAAGACCTGTCAGGTTTGAACTGGGTAGCATAGGCTCTGGTGAAAATTCATATAAAGTCTCCCAGCCATAATCAAGGGAGATTTGTCGATAGGAATCGGAGGAGGCATCAATGGTGGAAATTCAGACTACATTAGAGTTGTTAAAATAGTAGATTATTTTTCAACACGCTCAAAAACCCTCTCCTCAATCGTCATCTATCAATAATGTGGATATGGGTGGTGAAAAGATATAGGCAGCCCTACTTCATAAACAACGCCTCACCCAATTCCAATCTCTGCTATAATGGATTTATCCGAGGAGGAAAGTCAATGCAAAAAGAAGCCAATCCAACATCCGATTTCCCTTACTGGTCATTGGACACTGACGCCGTATTAACCAAATTAAACGCTTCATTGAATGGATTAACTACGGCGCAAGCAAGCCAACGCCTGCAGGAATATGGGCGTAATAGTTTGCAAGGAAAATCAAAAATCACACCGCTGAAAATGCTCCTGGGGCAATTTAAAAGCCCAATTATCCTCATTTTGATTTTTGCAACATTGGTTTCGGCATTCGTACAGGATTGGGTGGATGCCGCCATCATATTAGGGATTGTTTTTGCGAGTGCCATATTAAGTTTCGTCCAGGAATATAGCGCCAATAATGCAGCGGAAAAATTGCGCGCTCAAATACATGTCACGTCCCGAGTCCTCCGTGACGGAAAAGAACAAATTGTCCCAAACGAAGAAGTGGTCATGGGGGATATTGTCCTGCTCTCGGCAGGTAATCTGGTTCCTGCTGATGGAATTGTATTAGAAGCCAATGATTTTTTTGTGAACGAAGCTGTATTAACGGGTGAAACCTATCCGGTTGAGAAAAAACCTGGCAAAGTTGAGCTGAATGCAGTGCTGCATGAGCGGACGAATTGTGTTTTTATGGGCACAAGCGTACGCTCTGGTACGGCAAAGGTGTTGATTACCGAGACAGGGGCAAGGACTTTCTTTGGGCAAATTGCAAAACGGCTTACTCTTCGAACGCCGGAGACCGAATTTGAGCGCGGCGTACGACGCTTAGGGTATTTATTGACTGAGGTTATGTTTATTCTTGTGGTTGGTATTTTTGCGTTGAATGTGTTTTTTCATAAACCGGTCCTGGATTCTCTGTTGTTTTCGCTAGCGTTAGCGGTTGGATTAACCCCACAATTACTGCCAGCGATCATCAATATCAATCTATCCAAAGGTTCGCAAGCGATGGCAAAACAGGACGTCATCGTGCGGCGGTTATCTTCCATCGAAAATTTTGGCAGCATGGACATTTTATGCACGGATAAAACCGGCACGTTAACCGAAGGAGTGATTCGGCTGGACCATGCTTACGATGTACAAGGGCAAGAGTCCAAGAAAGTAAAGCGGGCGGCTTGGTTAAATGCGCATTTTCAAAACGGGATGGTTAATCCACTGGATGAGGCAATCGTCACAACCATAAAAGATGAGGAAAAAACTGCCAAAAAAATTGCCGAAATCCCCTATGATTTTGTACGCAAACGCTTGACAATCGTTGTGGAAGAGAATGGGGTCTGTACCATGATCAGCAAAGGCGCATATTTAAAGGTGTTGGAAGTTTGTACCACGGTAGAAGTCGCTGGAGAGATGCAAAACCTTAGCGACGCATGGCGTCAAAAGCTACAAGAATGGTATAGCGAATGGTCTGAACAAGGGTATCGCGTTTTAGGGATTGCGCAACGTGTAGTTCCACAACAGCCGGGTTATGGACGGGATGATGAACATGGTATGGTCTTCCTCGGGTTTTTGCTTTTCTTTGATCCACCGAAAACAGGGGTCTTGGAAACCATCCAGCGGTTGGAAGATATGGGTGTGCATATTAAGATAATTACCGGTGATAATATGCTCGTTGCACGTCACACGGCATTGGCGATTGGGATGAAAAATCCAGTCATTAAATCGGGGGATGAAATAAATAATTTAGGTGATGAAGCTTTATGGCACCTGGCTGAAAAAATCGATATCTTTGCAGATGTAGACCCCAATGAAAAGGAGCGCATAATCCTCGCCCTGAAAAAGACCGGGCATGTTGTGGGGTACATGGGCGATGGAATTAATGATGCTCCTTCCCTTCACAGTGCTGATGTGGGGATATCGGTTGCCAATGCAGTCGATGTTGCCAAAGAATCGGCCGATTTCGTTTTACTTAAGCATGATTTGACGGTGTTGGAACGCGGAATACGTGAAGGGCGCAAGACCTTTGCCAACACATTAAAGTATGTTTTTATGGCTACTAGTGCTAATTTTGGTAATATGTTTAGTGTGGCGGGAGCTTCTTTATTTTTACCATTTTTACCGTTGCTCCCAACGCAAATTCTGTTAATCAATTTCCTTACCGATTTCCCGGAAATGACTATCGCAACCGATAATGTGGATCCGATTTATGTGGAGAAACCTCATCGTTGGAATATTCACTTCATCCGCAGGTTTATGCTGGTGTTTGGTCCGCTTAGCTCCGTTTTTGATTACCTCACATTTGGATTAATGCTTTTTGTGGTGAAAGGGCATGAAGCGACGTTTCAGAGTGGCTGGTTCATCGAATCGGTCCTTTCAGCAGCATTGGTGGTGTTTACATTGCGAACCCGCCTGCCCATTTTTCACAGCCGACCCAGCCGTTGGATGCTCCTCGCAACTGCTGCAGTTGGGTTGGTTACATTGCTCATTCCTTATACCTCGTTGGGAAAGTTATTCAATTTCAAACCCTTGCCTCCCATTGCCTTGATTGGTATCTTTTTGATTGTTCTGTTGTACTTTACCACAGCTGAAATCACCAAACGTTGGTTTTTCCGTCGCTATGAAATCTGAAACAGCTCCTTTTAGCCGTTCTATCCGCACCAAATGGGAAGCCTGGGTTGTTCGCCTGATTGCTTCCTTGACTGCAATAATGGGGGTATTGAATCTATTATCTGCCAGTCGGCCGGCAATCTTATGGCGTTTACAAGTCGTAGAAAAAGTATTCCCATTGGTCGTGCGCCGCGGTAGTCATTTCACCTCTGTCTTAGCCGGGTTTGCATTAATTTTGCTCTCCATTCAATTATCACGCCGCAAGAGAATTGCCTGGTTTATTACTGTAATTGTTTTGTCACTGAGCAGCGTGACTCATTTAATTAAAAATTTAAATTATGAAGAAGCTATCCTTTCCGCTTTTATTATCATTTTGTTGTTGTTGGCAAAGGATCTCTTTTATGCTCTTTCTGACCCTCCGTCGTTGTTTCAAGGGATGCGTACCCTGATCCTGGCATTTTTCTTTGTGCTTTTATACGGCACGAGTGGATTGTATTTTTTAACCCATCATTTCCAATCAACTATTAGTTTATCCACAGCCTTGAAAGAGGCATTGTTCCTGGCAGTGTTTTATGCTCCTTCCGAACTTCAGGCAAGTACCGGTTATGGACGTTACTTTATTGATTCGGTTTATGGATTGAGTTTGATCACCTATTCGTATAGCTTTTACTTGTTAGCCCGCCCGGTGTTGATGCGCCAGCCAGCCAGCGAAGCTGAAAGGCAAAGAGCTAGCCAAATCATTCAAACCTATGGAAGGACGAGCCTGGCCCGTATTTGTTTGTTAGGGGATAAATCTTATTTTTTCAGCAGCGGTGGATCTGTGATTGCCTATGTGGCAAAGGGTCGTGGTGCGGTCGTTTTGGGTGATCCGATTGGCCCCATTGAAGATGTGTTCGGAGCTATTCAGGAATTTCAGGCTTTTTGTGAGAAAAATGATTGGATAGCCGCGTATTATCAAACTACCCCCGATTATATCGAGGAATATAAACGCTGCGGGTACGAAACACTGTGTATTGGTTCTGAAGCGATTGTAGACTTAGCCTCATTTACCTTAGAGGGAGGAGAAAACAAGTCGTTACGCACGGCGGTAAATAAATTACGCCGATTAAATTATCAGTCGATTATGCTTGAACCGCCAATCGATAAAGAATATTTAGAAGAATTACGGTCAATCAGCAATGAATGGCTGACCTTGATGCATGGAACAGAGAAACGTTTTTCGGTGGGGTGGTTTGATGAGAATTATATTCGTTCGGAACGGGTGATGATTTGTACTTCACCCGAGGGAGAGATCATTGCATTTGCAAATGTGCTGCCTGCTTATCAAAAGAAAGAAGTCAGTATTGATTTAATGCGCCGTCGAAAGAATTCGCCAAATGGGACGATGGAATTTTTATTCGTTGCGCTATTTGAATGGGCCCGGGAACACCACTATGAGACTTTTAGCTTAGGATTAAGCGCCTTAGCCGGAATTGGGGAGACACCAAATTCGCCTATTCCAGAAAAAATATTACGCCTTATGTACGAACACCTGACTCGTTTTTATAATTTCAAGGGATTGCATGAATTCAAGGAAAAATTCCATCCGAATTGGGAACCCCGTTATTTGGTTTATCCGGGCGTAGAAAATTTATTGGAAGTGATTACCGCATTAATCCGCGCCGATTCAGGGGACGATTTTTGGTGGTCTTATTTACAGAAGCACTGAGGAATGATGGAAAAAGGGCTGCTTACAAAATTGAGCAGCCCTTTTTATCTGTAATTAAGAGGCGTTTTGGGCGGGAGCTATTACGATCCAAAGACCAAAGCTGGTTCCTCGACATCCCGCTGGCGGTGATTCCCACCGCTCTCTCTGTTCAATTTGAACTGATTAACTAACTCCTGGAGCGATTGCGCCATCTGCGCTAAAGCCTGGGCGGATGCCATTACCTCTTGAACTTGGGCGCTCATTTCTTCTGCGCTGGCACTGACTTCCTCGATTGCCGCACTATTTTCTTCGCTCACACTGGCAATATTTTCAATCGCTTCGGTGACTTCATTAGAGCTGGCAGCCATTTGTTCTGTAGCAGCGGTATTTTCTTCTACAACTGCGGAAACCGAATCCATGGCTGAGACAAGTTCATTGGAGGCGGAATCCATCAGACGGGCTGCCTCGGCTGTGAGCTCAGCTTGTTGTTTGACTGATTCAGCAGTTTTGATAATGGCAGCCAGCGCCTGCCCAGCCTGGGAAGATTTAGACGCACCAGCTTCCACTTCTTTCAGCGTTTCACTCATGGCGTTTATCGCTTCGGACACAGAATTACGGATGCTTTTCACCAGCTCAGCGATTTCTTTGGTGGCATGGCTGGAACGCTCCGCCAATTTGCGGACTTCATCTGCAACCACTGCAAATCCTTTGCCGTGTTCACCGGCTCGAGCAGCTTCGATCGCTGCGTTGAGCGCCAATAGGTTGGTTTGGCTGGCGATATCTTCAATGGTCTCGACAATCGCACCAATCTGATTAGAGCGCTGTCCCATGTCTTCCACCTTTTGGGCACTGATATTCACTTTGGTTTTGATTTGTTCCATACCTTGAACAGTTTCTTCTACCGTCTTGGCTCCCGATTGGGCAACAGAGGTCGATTCAAGTGAATCTTTAACCATGGCTTGAGCGTTTCCGGCTACTTTTTGAACTGTGGTAGAAATTTGTGAGGTGATAGAGGAAGCTTTAGCAACCGCTTGCGCTTGTTCTTGGGCTCCTTTTGCCACTCCGCTGATGGCTCGTGACATCTGCTCTACGGATGAGGCAGTGCGATTAATCGATTCGGATTGTTGGGAAGTTCCTTTAGCGACTTGCTGAACGGTTGAAGCAATTTGGTTTGTGGCTTGCCCTGCTTGTGTGGCAACAGACGCTAATTGATTCGAGGCGTCATTGAGTTTCGCGGCGCTCTCTGCTAACCTGCCGATCAATTGCCGCAAACTGTCAATCATGTGGTGGATGGCATTGCCCAAAACATCTTTCTCGGACCGCAACTTGACATCCACTTGCAGGTTGCCTTGTGCAACTTCTTGACTGACATTGGATATTTCATCGTAAAATTGAACGAGCTCGTTAAAGGCTTTCCCTACATCTCCTAATTCATCCGGGCGATTGGCGACTTTTTCCAGCCCAGTTGTACTCGTTTCCCCTTGGGCAAGTTTTTTCGCAGCATCTTGTAAAACTTTGATGGGGCGAATTGCAATCCACCTGAATGCCCACCAAATGCCAATTAAGCCGAGGATAATCAGTACAATACCAATCGCGACCATTTGATAGGTTAGGCGATTGGCAGTTGCGGTGACTGCTTTCATTGGGATGCGCAAGTATACCCCCCATGGGGTCGTTGCTTTACCAATATTGATTGGGACGATTACTTTGAGATAACCACCATCTTCAAAAAGATCCGATTGTCCCGCCTGAATTTTGGCGACAATGTCCTCTGCGCGCGGCTCATAATCACTGAACTGTTTCCCAACCAATTCTTTTTGGCCAGTTACGCCGGCGATCATCCCCTTGTTGGTCACGATTGCCATCGCACCGGCGCCATCAAAGATTTTTGCTTGATCTGCGTAATGGTTTTGCAGGAATTGTAAATCGATGTCGGAGGTGACCAGCCCGTAATAGGTATTGTCTACCACGATGGGTGCTACGACTGTAGTCATTAAAATTTCGACACCATTGATTGGATAGAGATAAGGTTCAGTGATGCACTCGTTTTTCGTTGTTTTTGGACAAACCACCCATTCACTGGTTTCATAATCTGTGAGCGGCTCAACGATTGGATTTCCTAAGGTATCCCAGTGCCAATAGGGTAACAAGCGTCCGGTTTGGTCATAACCACCGGGGGCGTTGATATATTGTGCATCTTTTCCATCGAAGGCGTTTGGATCCCATAAGGTGCTCACACCGGTCAGGCTGCGGTTTTCTAATAATAAGGTGCGCACCATATAACTTACCTCGCGGCGTTCAAGTTGAACGGATGTTTGAGGGTCTTTGACGGTTTTCAATGCATTCGCCATTGTCCGCACACCATCCATTGCGACTTCGATTTCTGCTTTAATTTGACTCGCTAAAGATTGACCTTGGGTTAATGCCTGTTCTTTTGCATTGGCGATCGCCATGTTGCGGGTGGTGATCGTGGCGTTGAGGACGAGAATCCCGCCCATTAATAAGAGGATAATTCCCGTCCAGATCAGCACTGTTGTTTGTAAGGAACGGAATTGTTGCAACTTTGTTAATTTCACTTTATCTCTCCTAATAGGTGTGGAATCAATAGAGCCATGTATGGCAAGCATAATTATCAGTGGAAAACAGCAAATTCGCAGTAAAAAAGGTGTAAAATTACCTTGCAAAAATGTTAATTGGGGTAGAAATACCAGCTATCTAGGGAAATAGGTTGCCCATGAAAGATACCCATTTATTACCCTTGGAAATGCTGGTCAAATCTTTTACCTAAAGGAGTAAAGCCAATGGAATATCCATACAAAGCAGAACCGTACCGCATCAAGGTGGTCGAGCCGTTAAAGATCACGACCCGCGCAGAACGAGAGCAAGTGTTGAAAAAAGCGCAGTATAACATATTTAAAATCCCGGCAGAAGAAGTTTTCGTGGATTTGCTCACGGATAGCGGTACCTCTGCGATGAGCCAATATCAATGGGCAGGCATTATGACCGGAGACGAATCTTACGCCGGATGTCGGAACTGGTTTCATCTCGAAGAAGTTATTCGCGATATCACGGGATATCCTTATATCATTCCCACTCACCAGGGCCGTCCCGCAGAAAATATCTTGATGATGATCCATCTCCAGCCAGGTATCGCAGCGCTGAGCAATATGTTTTTTGATACAACCGAAGCCCATGTCCGCAGCAAAGGCGGATTGCCTATCGATTTGATTATTGACGAGGGATTACAAACCGAAAGCGAGCATCCATTTAAGGGCAATGTGGATATTGAGAAATTAGAGCGATATATCCGTGAAAAAGGGAAAGAAAATATTGGTTTAATCCATGTCACCATCACTTGCAATAATAATGGGGGACAGCCGGTTTCTATGGCGAATTTGCGCGCGGTGCGTGAAGTTGCCGACCGTTATGGCCTTCCCTTTTACCTTGATGCTGCCCGCTTTGCGGAAAACGCGTATTTTATCCAACAGCGTGAGGCAGGCTATAAATCAAAATCATTAAAAGAAATTGCCCGGGAAATGTTCTCATTGGCGGATGGCTGTACAATGAGTTCCAAGAAAGATGGATTAGTCAACATTGGTGGATTTCTGGCTTTGAAAGACGAACAAAAATATCGGCAGGCGCAACAATTATTAATCTTGCTCGAAGGTTTTATCACTTATGGTGGTATGGCTGGTAGAGATCTGGAAGCATTGGCAATTGGATTAACGGAGGTGTTAGATCAGGCTTATATGGCAAACCGGATTCGCCAGGTGCATCTTTTGGGGGAACAACTTTTGAACGCAGGTGTACCAGCAATCCGTCCAATTGGTGGACATTGTGTGATGCTGGATATGAAGCGCTTTACACCGCATATTCCCCAAGAGCATTTTCCTGCTGAAGCATTAGCGGCCGCGCTATATATCGATTCTGGGACGCGTGGGTGTGGATTAGGACAACTGGCGTTTGGTTCCGAGGATCCTCAAAGCGGTGTGGTTCATTATTCTCCATTAGAGGTAGTACGTTTAGCTATCCCGCGGCGAGTTTACACGGATAACCATATGCAACTCGTAGCGGAGAGCGTGATACGGTTATACGAAGAGCGCACGAAAATGCGCGGAATGCGCATCGTTTGGGCGCCGCCGGCATTGCGGCATTTCACTGCGAGCCTGGAGCCGCGTTAAAAAGGGAGGACTCATTGCGCACAAATAAACCGAAAGGGAAACCTTTCATAATCTTGTGGCACTGAAAAGTGGTTTCTACAAGGTTTCACTGTCATTAAATTTACACCATTAAAACCATCATCGGATAATCTTGCCCTTGTCAGCCTGTGCTCAATGGTGTATGCTTAAATGTGGGAGTGGTTGAGTCCCGGTGGGTTCCCCGGTCTTCAAAACCGGTGGCG
>DAOTVW010000126.1:0-1651 GCA_034436035.1 Anaerolineales bacterium | reverse complement strand
CCGAGGAAATAGGCGGTTAAGGATGAAAATAGCGAACGCGCACAACTATAGACCGCCGTCCCAGCTGCAATCCAAATACGGTGAACCGGCACAAGGTATAGCGTTTCTAAGGTGCCTGCCTCTTGTTCCCACCGTAACCAATAAGCCATGTGCCAAAACGCCAGTGAGACGATCGTGAAAACGCTCGATCCAATCAATAAATATGCCACATATTGCGGAGTGCCAGTATTCCGCTGAAAAGCAGCCGCAGCATTGGCGCCCCCATTTGCGCGCCCCAGTAAAATTGGCATCGCAGCGAAAACAATCGGGATAAACGTATCCAATACGAGCTGCCCTGGATAACGTAGGATGGTGAGAAAACGCATGCGTGCGCTGGCAAGCACCACAGAAAGATAGGATTTCCAGCTGTATTTCATCTCAACGCACCCGAGTATCTTCTGCCAGTGTACGTCCCGTTTTGGTGATAAATACATCTTCGAGGGTGGGTTCTTGAGGGGTAAGTTTATGGATGCTGGCGCCGTGGTGGGTGAGCACCTGGATTAACTCCGCCAATATTTCGCTCCCCTCAGCGCTGACCACCGTTAACTGTGTCGCGCCATCCTGACTGGTGCGGGTTGCTTGCTTTACCGCGGCTATCTCCCGCACCGCTTTTACCGCCTGAGCTGGTATTACACCCTCGACGTGAATCACCTTTGCCCAACGTAATGAATCTTTTAACTCAGCCACCGTGCCAATCGCCAGTAATTCGCCGCGATCAATGATCGCTACCCGATCACATAACGTCTCTGCCTCAGCCATGATATGGGTCGTATAAATAACAGTCTTCCCCTGCTCGTGCAGTTGCCGAACGATAGAACGGAGTTCACTGGCAGAAGGTAAATCAAGGGTGTTTGTGGGCTCGTCCAGTATCAACAATGGCGCATCGTTGATCAATGCTTTTCCAAAAGCCAGTTTCATTTTCTGACCAGAGGAATAGGTTTCCACAGTGCGATCCGCAATGTCCTCCAAACCAATCCGCTCGATGATTTGGGTTGCCCTTTTCTTACGAGATGCAGGGGGCAGGTGATATAGCGCTCCAAAATATTCCAGGTTTTCCCGACCAGTCAATTTCCAATATAATCCCCGCTCGCCCATTAACATGCAGCCGACGCTGGCGCGCACATCGTTTTCATGTTTAGAGACCTCAAACCCGTTTACCCATACTTTGCCGGAGCTGGGCAATATCAAGGTGGTCAAGATTTTAATCAAGGTCGTTTTCCCTGCCCCGTTCGGACCCAGCAAACCAAAAATCTCGCCTTGCTCCACATCTAACGAAATATCCTTCAACGCCTGCACAAAATCTTTTTGCGAACGAAATAAACCCTTGCGTTGGCGCACAGGATAAATCTTCGATAGTTTTTCAACCACAACCGGTTTATCTATCATGAAAATTCACCGCTTTTCCCTATTGCAATCTTATCAAATTACATTATAGTATAGGTATATGCGTTTTAGTGATACCTTATATGCTCAATTGAATCAATATCAACGCGCCAATCATCGCCCTCTTCAATAACTTACCGAGGACAAGGTTATGAATACGATATTGATGGTTCTAATCGGTTTCATTCTTCTCTTTGCTGGCAGTCAGCTTTATTGGCTGTTTGTTGCC
>DAOTVW010000125.1:0-6721 GCA_034436035.1 Anaerolineales bacterium | reverse complement strand
AAAATAAAGCAACTACTCTGTTTTTATTGCAAGAATGTTTTAGTTAACATTTATCATGGCAATCTTGTGAAACCAACTCCTAACCGATACCTGTTATGGCAAGATTTGGATATACCGCCGAAAGGCGGCATTCGAAGAGGAAATGCCATGATCATAGGCTTTGTGTGTGATAGCAAACCGTCCACGAATATTACACGAATGCACGAATAGCGCTTTTATTCGTTTATTCGTGACCTATTCATGAACGTTTTTTTAGCAAATCGCCAATACAACTTCTGGTGGTAGGTGGGTACATTAGTGGCATATTTGCTGGGTGCAGCGTAAACAATGCGAAGGCATCGCTTTTCCATGAATGCAATCTTGTTCATCTTGTAAATTCTGTCTATATTGTGTATCATAATAAAAGTAGCGACGCCATCTCACCGCTTGGCTGGAGATTGTTTCAATCGCGAGGAACGCTCTCTCGTAATGACTGTTGGCAGGGTATGTAGAGATAGCTACCGTTACAATGGGAACTACTCCTTATCGACGACTTTACTAAGAAATTAACAATTAAAAAATAGATGATTAACATCTCCTTATCTTTCGTTTTTCCCTCTTGACGAGATGACAGGATAAATCGTATAATAACCTCACGTGTTCGCCGATTATCGTTTTCATCAGATGAGCGCTTGAGTGAAAAGGTCTCGAGTGCTTGTCTTTGTTTGTCTATATCGCCGGAGAAAAATAGCTTGATAGTCACCGTTTTTGAATGGTATCGCTTGCCTCTCCATCTTTCTGAAACGATTACAGGTCGGATTGAGCACCATACCCGAATGGTTTCGGTACTTACAAATAAATCAGGATTGAAAGCATAATGGTAAGGAAGGACATTATAACAAAAGGAAAAATCGGTCAACATGTTCTTTCCATACCGATTATTAAGTGTTGTAAATTATTTTTGCCTTGCGGCAATTTTTAGGAGGCGCTGAGTGGAAACAAAGGGGTTAAAAGCATTACGAATTAGCCTGGCTTCGCCAGAGACTATTCGAAGCTGGTCTTACGGAGAAGTTCTTAAGCCAGAAACGATCAATTATCGTCGTCTGCGGCCTGAGAAGGATGGTTTATTTTGTGAAGCAATTTTCGGGCCCACCCGTGACTGGCAATGTTATTGCGGTAAATACAAAAATATTCGCTATAAAGGGATCATCTGTGATAAATGTGGTGTCGAGGTAACTCGTTCCTCTGTGAGAAGGGAGCGAATGGGGCATATTGAGCTGTCCGCCCCCGTCGCTCATGTCTGGTATACCCGCCGAATTCCTTCGTACTTGGGCTTGTTGCTGGATATTTCACGCCGTAACCTTGACCGAGTCTTATATTTCGCTCAATATGTTGTCACATATGTAGATGAAGACGCACGTCAAAAGGCGCTCAAAAGGCTTGAAGACAAAATCACCTCCATCGAACGGGAACAAGCCAATCGCATTAATGCTCAGATTGCCGAGATCAAATCAGAGCGGGATCGCGAGCTCAAAGAGTTGCAAGAGCGGAAAAATCAAGTAGAACAGCAATATGATGAACAACTTGCCGAAAGCCTGGAACCAATCATTCAGGCGGGGCAAAGGTTAGAAGCATCTCTACGTGAGCAGATTGGGACGACTGCAAAAACCCCAATTCATTTTCCCGATACGGAAATCGTCATTGTGGAAAGTGGAGAGACGATTGCTAACTCCCATGTAGCCAAGGTACAGAGTGTGGTCAAGCAGCGCTTGGAAGAATTGGAAAGCGAGCTAAAAGAACAAAAACAAATTGAACTCGAACGAATCAAAGCTGAGATTGATCGCAAGCGCGCCGAAGCCGAGATGAGCATGGAAGGATTGCGCGGTCAACTGGAAGATCAGGCTGGGGTAACCCGGGACGAAAATGCCCGCCAACGCGATGAGTTGATGGAACTTCGTCCGTTGACCTTTATGGGAGAAGCCCGCTATCGTGAACTAAAATCTCGCTGGGGGCAAGTCTTTCGGGCCGATATGGGCGCTGAGGCGTTTTATGATATTTTGCGCCGTATGGACCTCGATAAACTATCGGAGGAATTGTGGCAAGAAGTGCGCACCTCCAAGAGCAAACAAAAACGGAAAAAAGCCACCAAGCGTTTGAAAGTTGTAGAAGCATTCCGCCGCTCTGGCAACCGTCCGGAGTGGATGATATTGACCGTCCTACCCGTTATCCCGCCCGACTTGCGCCCAATGGTGCAGTTAGATGGTGGTCGTTTCGCGACTTCCGATTTGAACGATTTATATCGGCGTGTCATCAATCGCAATAACCGTCTGAAACGATTGCTGGAATTGGGTGCGCCGGATGTGATTGTGCGGAATGAAAAACGCATGCTGCAAGAAGCTGTCGACTCTCTCATTGATAACTCTCAGCGTGGAAAAGCGCTTTCACGGCGTGGACGGCGGGAATTGAAATCCCTCAGCGATATGTTGAAGGGTAAAAAGGGCCGCTTCCGCCGCAATTTGTTGGGTAAGCGCGTCGATTATTCTGGCCGCTCCGTGATCGTTGTCGGACCTAATTTGAAATTGTATCAATGCGGTTTACCCAAGACGATGGCGCTCGAACTATATCGCCCATTTGTAATCGCCCGCCTGGTATCCCACAGTTATGCGGCAAATGTCAAAGGGGCAAAACGTTTCATTGAACGCAACCGCCCAGAGGTTTGGGAGGTTTTGGAAGAGGTGATCAAAGAGCGTCCGGTGCTGCTCAACCGTGCTCCGACCCTGCACCGTTTAGGTATTCAAGCATTCGAACCAGTTCTGATCGAGGGAAGTGCGATTCAGTTGCATCCGTTAGTCACAACTGCCTTCAATGCTGACTTTGATGGAGACCAAATGGCGGTGCATGTCCCCTTATCCCAAAAAGCGGTTTGGGAAGCTCGTCAATTAATGCTCGCTTCTCGTAACCTGCTGAAACCAGCGGATGGTGAGCCAATCATCAGCCCATCCAAAGATATGGTGTTGGGGGTGTATTATCTAACCAAGGCAGATGACAAAGCGCATAAGGGAGATGGGCGGATTTTTGGTGATATGGATGAGGTGGAGTTGGCTTATAACCTCGGTTTAGCGGATATCCATGCCCACATTAAAATCATGGCAAGCACCTGGTATGATGAGAAGAACAATCGTTTACCACAGCCACAAACGCATTTGATTGAAACCACGGTCGGAAGAGTGCTCTTCAACCGCATCTTGCCCGAGTCGATGCAGTTTATGAACTGGGAGCTGGATAAAGGCGGCTTGAAAGACCTCATCGCCGACCTGTATGAAATCTGTGGTGAAGAGACCACAACCGAAGTAGCCGATTCGATTAAAGATATCGGGTTTAAATTTGCGACCCGCTCCGGTTATTCATTAGCGGTTTCGGATATCACCATCCCTAGCAATAAACCGGAAATTATTGAGAATGCTCTGCAAGAGCAGGAAGCAATCGAACGCGATTTTCGGCGTGGGTTATTGACCGAACAGGAAAAGAACGAACGTGTGATTGAAGTCTGGCAGCGGACGACAATCCAGGTTGCCGATGCGGTGAAACAAAGCATGGATCCACATGGCAACTTAGCCGCACAGGCAATCTCCGGCGCCACGAAAGGTGGTTTTGGTCCGATTTCGCAGTTAGCCGGTATGCGTGGTTTAATGGCCGATCCATCTGGGCGTATCATCCCTCTGCCGATTCGTTCCAACTTCCGTGAGGGATTAACCGCTCTGGAATACTTTATCTCCACCCATGGCGCCCGTAAGGGTTTAGCGGATACTGCGCTTCGTACTGCCGATGCGGGTTACTTAACCCGCCGTCTGGTGGATGTGGCGCAGGACATCATCGTCAACGATGATGATTGCGGCACCCAGGAAGGGATTTATATCCGTCGCAGCGATGATATTGCGGGTCAATCGATGAGTGTCCGCTTATTCGGCAGGGTTGTCGCAGAGCGGGTGGTCGATCCAGCTACCGGTGAGGTAATCGCAGAACGGGATGAACTGCTTGATCATCCGAAGGTGCGTCAGATCGTTGCCGCTGACATACAAGAAGTGAAAGTACGCTCACCCCTCACCTGCGAGCTGGTGCATGGGATCTGCGCCAAGTGTTACGGTTTGGATTTAGGACGCGGCAAAATGGTAGAGGTCGGCACAGCAGTCGGGATTGTGGCAGCGCAGTCCATTGGCGAGCCGGGCACGCAATTAACCTTGCGTACCTTCCACACCGGTGGTGTTGCCGCCGGCGGTGACATCACAACTGGTCTACCACGCGTAGAAGAGCTTTTCGAAGCACGCAAGACCCCGAAAGGGGAAGCGGTTGTCTCGGAGATTTCTGGCACGGTTTCGATCATGCAGTCCGACCGCTATAGTGACCTGCGTGAGGTGCATGTCAAGCATACCCAAATGGTTGAAGAGCCGTATGAGATCCCGGAGGGGTGGAAAATCGTGGTCGAAGACGGCAGCGAAGTCAGTCAGAATGATGTGATTGCCTTTGCCAGTGAAGATGCAACCATCGTCGCCCAAAATCAAGGGCGGGTGCGCATCGAGGGTAACCGGGTGATCGTTTCTCACGAAGTGAAGGAAGAGGAAACCTATGAGATTCCGAGCTCAGCCCGTTTGCTAGTAAAAGAAGGCGAGCATGTCGAGGCTGGGCAACCGCTCACCGAAGGTTCACTCAACCCGCACCGCATTCTCAAGATCCAAGGGCGGGAAGCCTGCCAGCTATACTTGCTCTCGGAAGTGCAAAAAGTGTATCGTTCGCAAGGGCAGAACATTAACGACAAGCACTTTGAGGTCATTATCCGCAAGATGATGTCTCGCGTGCAAATATTGCGCCCTGGCGATAGCGATTATCTACCGGGAGATTTAGTAGACCGACTCGAGTTGAAGCGCAAGAACGAGGAATTGCTGGCGAAGGGTAAACGCATCGCGAAATCTGCCGATGTTTTGCTCGGCATTACGAAAGCCTCTCTCAGCACCGATTCGTTCCTCTCTGCCTCGTCCTTCCAGCATACGATTAAGGTACTAGCGGGGGCAGCGATTGCAGCTGCAAAAGACCCGCTGTATGGATTGAAGGAGAACGTGATCATCGGGAAGCTGATCCCAGCCGGAACAGGTTTTCAGCGCGGGCGGTTTGATGATGATCAACGGGCATACTTTGACGATGAGGAGCATGTCGAGGGGGGTGAGTTCCATTCTGGATCGCGCCCGGATTTTCTTGGGACGTTTTCGGAATAAGAGATAAAATTATAAAGGTAACCCCTAAACCAATTCCTGGTTTGGGGGTTTTATTTTTAAGGGACATTAATGACAATTATTATTCCTTTTATGTTTATGTAATTGTGCGCAGCTGGCTATGGATTGGAAATCAGCGCAGTCGTCATAACATAATATTGACAGGATTTACAAGATGGACAAGATTGGTTTCATGGAAGGGAGATAGTTTCTCTGTGTTTGCTCGCCAGCCGTCATTGAGATGGAGCGTTCGTCGCGACAGAAGCAATCTCCCTACCGGCAATGAAATGTTATCTTCGAATGGCACTTTCAGGATGTAAAGTTGAATCTCGCCATCAGGCTTGTGTCGCTTTAGCGAAGGTGATCTATGAACTTTACCACCAGCATTGAAACTGTATTTACTAATGGAACATCGTTAGAAGATAACCTTGAAGATTTTAGTCGCTCTTTTAGCGAAATAGAAATTTTTTATATACCAAATGATATTTTAGCAAAAGGTAAAGAAATGATGAAAGTTTATCTATACCTTTATGCAATAGAAAATTATATAAGGTTATTTATCCAGCAGGTTTGTCTTAGGATTTATGGTCAAGATTACTTTGTCAAACTCGCACTTACTAAAAATATCAAAGATACAATAACTGGGCGTAAACGCAGTGAAGAAAAAATGGTTGGGTAAGTATTCGCGGCAATTCAGGCTTGTTCTATCTTGACTTTATTGAATTAAGTACACTTGTTCAAACTAATTGGGAAATTTTTAAAAATTATTTCTGTGATCAAAATTGGATAAGTGCCAAATTGAATGAGCTTTAATGAATTACGTCGAAACCGTGACACGGAAGCTGGTTAGAAAAGTCATGGAACAGTACGGCAGTGGAGATTTCATATACTGTGAACTGATGCATTATAATGAAGCCTAAATGGAGAGAATTCAGGCTGCACAAAGTAGCGAAGAACTAATACAAATCTGGAAAGAAATGGCTTAAGGTTCATTCTTGAATTGGTACATCAATCCTGAAATACCCGAAGAAGCGATCAGTGACTTAATGACAATTGGTGACCTGGAAAAGTAAAAACGTTTGCTGGCGAAATTGCTCGGTAAAAATCAGTTATATGTTAATTTCTCGGAGATAGACGACGTGCGCTTCCGAGTAAGTGAGGAAGACAAAGGATTTAATAGGATGTTTTATGGAGACTCTTCATGACCGCACTTTCTACTGATACCCATCCCAACATGGAAGACCTGCAAATTCAACTCTGGCGGCAAGCCGATCCTACGCGTAAAATGAATATGTTGGCGCAATTAAATCAAGCCGCACGCCTGCTGGCGCTCGCTGGATTGCGTGCCCGCTATCCAGAGGCGACAGAATCCGAACTACGCCGAAAACTGGCAGATTTATTACTGGGTGAAGAACTGGCACGCAAAGTATACGGAGAATCGTTCGATGCAAAATGAACCATTGGAAGTCACACTGAAA
>DAOTVW010000124.1:0-4484 GCA_034436035.1 Anaerolineales bacterium | reverse complement strand
TTCATTATTGTTCTCCTTTCTAAATTCGGTAATCCACCCGAGAGTCATGATCCATTTTCCATTGAGTGGAAACACCTTTTTTCTCCTGATTTGGGTTCAAAGGATTAATTTTTGAGGAAAAGCCTGTGGAATGAAATGGAGAATTTTGAAAATTCTCATTGCTATGCGTTTGAGCATTTCCCGAATTGACCGATAAACCAGTCAGATTCACCCCTGCTCGTTCAAGCATTTCTTTCAACTCCCCAAGATGGCGCTCCAACATAAATCCTGTGGCAGCTTGATCGGCATTCATTACTATCCGAACCCCTTCTTCATTCGAAGTTAGATGTAAATCAATCTTGCCTAATGATTCTGGATGGAGTTGCAGCCGCAGACTTTGCTGTCCAGATTTAGCGAAACTCTCTAAATCTTTAGAAAGTTGTTGGATTATCTCGTTTCGGGGAGCTTCCGCCAAGCGGGCCGGCTCTGTGGTTTTGTTTTGTGGGAGGACCGGTTGGGGCACACCCGCCTGGATGTTATCAGGAGGGGCATCTTCTTTCGCGTTTCCGGTGCCTTTTCCGGCTATTGATTCCTCAAACGGAGTTAATCCTTTAGTCTGCAACACAGGCGTTTTTCCTTGCTCGATATTTTTGGTCACTACGTCGGGAATGTTATTCAATTTTGGATTAACTGCCGTATGAGAGTCTCCATTTTGGAGCGGGGTTTGAGATTGTTGTGAACTTTGTGGTTGCGATGTGATTTCTGGTTTAACCACCTCTCCTTGAGGATTTATTGATTTTTCCTGTGGGTTAACCCCTTTACTCGCTCCTGCTATATTTTGTTGTTGATTCGCCCCATCCTCGGGAATGCTTGTTAAATTTATTTTTCCGCTATTCTTTTCCTCCGGTTGAAGGGTTGCTACAACATAATTTGTACCCATGTTGGATGGGTTAGCTTGTGTCTTTTTCGTTTCACCACTTGATGCTTTTTCTTTGTTTTCATTTGCAACAACCATTTGTGCAGGGATATCAACAGAATGGTTCGTCGCTTGAATAACCTGCTTATCATTCACATCTATCAATGGCGATGCAGGCGCATTCTGCTTGTCATCATTTTCCTCCATTCCCTTTACGTTAACACCGGGATTGACTCCATCTGTGAGGATGACCTTTGCGTCCGCTAAGATTATTAGAACACCATCTTGGTTTTGGTTTGATGTTTTGTTATCGATCGCAATTTTCTCGTCTTTATCACCTTCCTTTCCATCTGATCCCATATTGGGTTGTATGAAACTATTAACCGGATTGTTAACCGGTACCGTTACCGGTTCCGGTTGTGCCGCTGGGTTAGTTTGAGCAGGAGCATTCTCCACGCGAGGAGATTGTGCAGTTTCCTCTGTATCATCTGCACACACTTTCGATCCCGGTTTCAATTCCCGTCTTTGAACCATCTTTCTGCTCTGCGCGAAAACATGCTGGAACGATTCTGTGGAATTTGTTTTCAACCCAGCACGCTGAGCTGTCTCTTTGGGTGGCGGTTTATCCGCCGCTTCCATTAGATTTGGTAAAGTCAACAATTCTCTCAAGGGTTACCTCCCGATTATGGTTTTTAAGCCAGCAAATTTCTTGCTGATTAACTCCGTCAATGCCTGATACTGAATCACTGTCTCAGTCATTTGACTTAACTCCACATCGATATCTACATTATTGCCATCAGCTCTTGATGTACCTCCTTCCCGTAAAGAAACCTGAATTCTTTCATTTGATTTTCCCCCTTGGAGATGGGCAGGGTTGGTCGTTTTCAGCATAACCTTCCCTGTTTTATTCATCGCACTCTGCAAGGCAGCGCGAAAATCCACTTTTTGGGCACGATATCCTGGTGTATCAACATTGGCAATGTTCTGTCCAATAATTTCCTGCTGGGCAGATAACCCATCCAATGCAGACTTCATTGCCTGAATACTTGTATCGAACAATAAAGGATCACTCATCTTTTATCCTCCTCTAACCCGCTTTGTAATATTGCAAAACACGCTGAACATAGAGTTTGGTCTCCGCGTACGGTGGAATACCACCATATTGATCTACCGCCCCAGACCCCGCATTATATGCAGCTAATGCCAAAGGGATGCTCTGGTTATATTTCTCTAATAACCGATGGAGTAATTTAACTCCACCATTGATGTTTTCTACTGGATCAAAAGGATTTTGAACCCCTAAACCCGCTGCAGTTCCGGGCATTAATTGCATCAACCCTAGTGCACCCGCAGGGGACTTTGCCTGGGGGTTAAAATTCGATTCCGCCTTAATTACAGCCGCGATTAACTTTGGATCAACCTGGAACTTCTCAGCAGCTTGTTGGATAATATCGGCAAACTTTCCGGGTTCGGTTGTACTGGTTTTCACACTTACGGATTGGTCTGATGATGAATTGACTTCACCTTCAGCGAGATACTTATCCAACAATTCGAAGATGAGGTTATAAAGGATCATTTGATATTGCGAATTGAAAAATGAACCATCCATTATGCCACTCCATTCGAATGATGGTATGCTCTAGCAATGTAGATGTCATCCTGTAGACGATTTTCTCTCTTCTGTTCTTCTTTTTTATACCGCTCTATTTCATGATCCTTCAGTTTTACTAATGCTTCGGCATCTTGCTTGGCATACACGATTTCCTGTTGTTTTTCTTTAATCTGTTGATTAATTTCTTTCAAACGTGCTTGTTGTTCATTGATGCGCTCATTAACCGTGTCAAGATTAGAATGTAAGCGAGTGATTAAATACAAGTCAATCTCTCCGGTTTGTCTTTTTCCCAATTCATCCAGGATACGGTCACGGCTGCTTTGTAATGCCTCCAAGAATGTGATACCGCGTTGTTGAGCTTGCAATAAACGCCCCAATTCAATCTCAAGTATCTCTACGCGGGTTTCTCGGTAATCTAAAACGGGTTGCAATGAAAATTTTGGTGGCATAACGTTTATTCTCCTGTGCAAATACGCTGCATTTGAATAAGGGTTGTATCCAATGGAGTAAATTCATCCGGCTTCTGTTGCAGGAAGTCTAAAATAGCCGGAATTGCTGCAATAGCAGCATCGATATCCGCATCTGAGCCACTTACGTAAGCGCCAATGTTGATTAAATCTCTGGCTTTCTCATAAGATGCAAGCAGCTTCCGAATCTGATTAGCATAAGTGCGATGTTCCACAGGGGTCACACTGGGCATCACACGGCTGACGCTATTTAGTACGTCTATCGCAGGGTATTGATTACGAGCTGCTAGGTCTCTACTGAGCACAATGTGCCCATCAAGAATAGAACGAGCAGCATCGCAGATAGGTTCATTAAAATCATCCCCCTCTACTAAGACTGTATAAAAGCCAGTGATGGATCCTTTTTCATTCGTCCCTGCACGTTCGAGCAATTTTGGCAAGAGAGAGAATACAGAAGGAGTATATCCTTTGCTCGCCGGTGGTTCTCCAATCGCTAAGCCAACTTCTCGCTGCGCCATCGCAAAACGAGTTACCGAATCCATAAGTAAAGTCACATCTAAGCCACAATCTCGAAAATATTCTGCAATAGTAGTTGCCACCCAAGCAGCTTTTAAGCGGATAAGTGCTGGCTGGTCTGAAGTGGAGACTACTACCACAGAACGTTTTAATCCTTCCAAACCCAAATCTCGTTCAATAAACTCTTGCACCTCACGCCCCCGCTCCCCAACCAATGCCACTACACTGACATCAGAACGGGAACTACGGGCAATACTACCTAACAAAGTACTCTTCCCTACCCCACTACCCGAAAATATTCCAATTCTTTGCCCTTTTCCGCATGTCAGCAAACCATCAATAGCGCGTATACCGGTCTCTAAAGGTTCGCTAATCGAGCGTCGTGTGAGTGGATGTGGAGCAGGGCTATAAGTTTGCACCGTTTGTAAATCACCGAAATCACCCAAACCATCAATCGGCTTTCCTAACCCATCTAATACCCTGCCTAATAAGGGATGCCCCACCGGTGTTCGGAAGGATGTGCCGGTTGGATAGATGGGACTCCCTAGCTGAATCCCCTGCATTTCCCCTAATGGCATCAGAAGAGTTCTTTGCTCTCGAAATCCAACTACTTCCGTAAGCAGGGTGCCATTATCCGCAGATTGTATTTCACAAACCTCCCCAATTTGGCAATCTAAGCCAGTTGCCTCGATGGTTAATCCTACTACTTGAACAACCCTCCCGGATACACGAAGCGGGTTAATCCGATTGAGCACTGCGTGATAGCGGGTTAAATCCGGTAAAGTAGGATTTAACATCATGCCACAACTCCCACTTTCGATTTCTCTAAAGAGGTTAATAATGACTCTTTAATCGTTTCAAATTGGGTTTCGACTCGGGCATCCACACTGCCAAATTGACCCTCAATATAACAACCCCCACGTTTGATGACCTCAGAGGGTATCAATTCGACTTGTTGTCCTCCAATGGCGCCCTGAAGTTTATTCCAATGGGC
>DAOTVW010000123.1:0-30813 GCA_034436035.1 Anaerolineales bacterium | reverse complement strand
CACCCCTTAATTGGTTGAAAAGGGGTTGGCTACTGTGTTGAATAAATGAGAACAAAAGATTGGGGTGGTTTTATCTTTCTTAACCACCCCTATTAGATTAATAAACGCCTAGTGATTGCATAATCTGGTCGCCATACTGGTATCCAGCAATACCCAGGGCGATACAACAACAACATAAAACCAGCAAAACAAGGATGATGACGATTAATGTCGTGTTCTTCTTCTTTTTTTCCTCAACAGGCGGGAAAGGGGGTTGTTCCATAGCTTCTTCTCCTTATTAAACAAATAAACTACGAAAAACCAAAATGAATGACAAATTCAATTTGGATTAAACCAAAATCCCAAAAAATTAAATAACACTCAATGCCCACCACAAAGGGAGCATGCTGGAATCACCACGGGCAAGACCCAAGGCAACTAAGATAAAGGGAATGATCACCGCCACAGCCGCAATGCAAAATCCCAGGACGCCTAGCCCAATACCAATCCAACCGAGGATAATACCAGCTTTGGCTAACCCTTCGCCGCTCAATGCACCACGGCTATTTAATATTTCCTTTTTCGCCATAGACCCGGTAATGACCGCCACGATACTGCCAATAAACGGAAATATCGTCAGCCCACAGATCCCGGCGATTAAGCTCACAATCGCCATGCTGCTGTTGGGGGGAGAATAAGGGGGTTGATTTACTGTTTGATTGCTCATTTTGCCTCCATAAAATTAGATGGTTTGCCGCATCCGGTTTGCTCGCCGCCAAAAAATCCAGATTACCCAAGCGGTAAAAAGGATTAGTAAAACTGCTATGAAAACCGGCACGACAACTGCAAGGATAGAAAGAAATGTGGAGAGGATATCCTCCACAATACTGACCGGAATATTGCCCGCTCCCCCGGTTGTAGCGGTTACCGCTGGACGAACCGCTAAGGCTTTTACCGCATGTACACTACCAGCGACCAGTAAGCCACACGCCAACGACAAGACAGGATGGATATGGGTGAAAACATTGGCACTGGCAGCAAAAACAATTGCGCCAGCTACAGGGCGGATAAAGGTCTGGATTACATCATTGATATGATTTACTGCTGGCACTTTATCTGCAAAAAATTCTATTGCGGTGAGCAACACCAAAACAACAATGATCCAGCCATTCGTCAAGGTATCCCAGGGAGAATTGAGCTTGATAAGCGGCGTAAAACGAGCAACCAATGCCACCACCAATAAAGGTATATAGGCATTCAAGCCTGCACTTGCCGATAATCCAAAGGCTGCCAATATCCCGCTTAAAATCTCCATTTGATATCCATTCAATACTATTATACGTGATGGTTATAGAATAGTTGATGTTTCAGCAAACCAATTTTAAAACCACTCCAGGTACCCGTCAGGAGAAAACGCCCTGCATCGATAAGGATTATTTGCAACAACGCCAAACCAAAACCAGCCAGTAATGGGTAGGTCAATTGCTTCATATTTTCATATTGATTTTCTTTATTCAACAAAATCACCCAAACCATACTATAGATCATGGTTAACAACAGCATTACGCCTGCTGCGCTCAACAATGCAAACGGATACAGGATCAGCGGATTTTCGCTCATTACCAACAAATCTACAACGAGAGTCATAAAAATTAACCCAAGAATTTGCCCAAGGTTACTCAAAGCCGGATCCGGCTGCGCATCTTTCCACATTGTTTCGTTAAATGCAGGGAAAAGTGCTGCCGATATCACCATTCCCATCCCGCTGCCCGTTAATAAACGAAGGTAATTTTGTGGTTGATAGAGATGAGGAAAACCCGGAAAGAAAGTGAGATAGGAATTAATCCCATCGATGGCAAAGGCGATCACCAGCAAAGCAAGGATGATTATCACCAGCCAGGGTGGGGTTCCACTTGCGCGGCGGTTAATGGCATATTGGAATGTCAATCCCAACAATGCGCCCAAGTACATGCCAGTACAGCGCGAACAAAGCGGCAATGCCCGATCTCCCAAATGATAGGAGCGCAAGTCAATGCGGTGACAAACCGCATACCCCACTGCATCGGCTTTGCCGAGCAACCCGGCTGGCGTATTCAACAGCCAGCCGAATAGCATTAAACCAACGACAAGGATGAGCGGGATTTTCCAAAACAACGGGAACGTTCGCAGACGGTTGAGCAGTGATTTCATTCGCTAAATTATAGAGGTTTTATGAAATAACACAAGGATAAATTTGGGCAATTTTTATCAAAATAATTAACTCATTCGTTATTTGTCTTGCCTGAGTTTCTCATAACCGCGTGTAACCATCTTTCTGCCATATTTTTCCTGCAATGCATCCACCACTTCTTGAACTTTCCTTTGCTTCTCATCCGTCTCTCGCCAAAGTTCAAGCTGAAAAACCGGCTCGCGTAAACCGGTCACTCCAACCCCGATCAGACGAATTGCTTTTTCAGTGGAATGGATTTTCTGCAATAGCTCATAGGCAACTTGGTAAATAACATCCCCTTGGTCGGTTGGCGTGGTCAATGTGGTCTGACGGGTTATGGTCGTGAAATCTTGCCAACGTAGTTTAATCTTAACCGTTCCCCCAACTAAATGATGACGCCGAAGCCGTTCTCCTACCTTTTCCGAGAGCGAATAGAGAGTCTTTTTGATCAGGCGAGCATCTCGAATGTCTTGTTCAAATGTAACTTCTTGACTAATCGATTTGATCTCATGTTCAACCATGATTGGACGGTCATCGATTCCGTGAGCATGACGAGCGAGCTCGCGTCCATGCTCCCCCAATAGCTGGATTAATTCCGCTTCGGGAAAGCGAGCGATATCCCCAATCGTCTGAATGCCCAGATTCGCTAAAATAGCCTCGGTTTTCGGTCCCACTCCCCATAACATTTTTGCCGGGAGGGGATCGAGAAATTCCGCTTCTTTCCCTGGTGGGACAAAAACAAAAGCATTGGGCGGTTCTCCCTTTGTAGCCGACATCTTTCCCACTTCGGTAGCAATTTTCGCCACCAATTTATTGGAGGCTATCCCGACAGAATTAGGCAATCCCAATTCGTTGCGGATTTGATTTTGGATGTTTTTGGCTATTTCTTGCACATTTTCCGCTATATCGCTGAGATCAAGAAATGCCTCATCGATCGAAATCTGCTCCACGAGTGGCGTGACGCTTTTTAGCCGATTCATGACTTGTCGAGACAATTCCTGATAACGAGAAAAACGCGGTGGAACAACGATTAAATCTTTACATAAACGCACCGCACGTGCCATCGGCATTGCGGAATGGATGCCAAACTGGCGGGCTCGATAAGAGCAGGAAGAAACGACCCCACGTGATTGCGGTTTTCCTCCCACCGCAAACGGTTTTCCGCGCAAAGCAGGATTATCGAGTTCCTCCACTGCACAAAAAAAGGCATCCAGATCCAAATGCAAAATAGTTCGTCCCACGGATGCATTCCTTCCTGATGCTCCCACTACGATATAAAAAAGTTACCCTTTCACCCTTGCGCGCACATCGATAGCAAACACACCCGAGCCCGCTTCCATGACCCTTAATGGGTTGATCTCAAATTCGGCAATTTGCGGAAAATCTGCCATTAACTGAGCAAGCCGTTTCAATGCTTCCATTGTCGCTTCCCGATCTGCGGGCGGTAAATTACGAAAACCAGCCAATTTCCTCCCCGCCCAGGTTCTCTGCAAAATCTGACTTGCCTCATAATCGGTCACGGGAGCCAGCGCAAATGCCACATCTTTTAATCCCTCAACCTCAACCCCTCCGGAACCAAACATGACCAATGCCCCAAATTGATCATCATGAATTCCTCCAATGATCACATCCTGTCCTTCGGGCAGCATCCTCTGAACATGGATACCGGATATCTCCGCTTCAGGATGGGCTTGGCGTGCATTGCGATAAATAATTTCAAAGCCCTGTGAAACCCCAGAGGAATCCTCAATATTCAACAGTACTCCCCCAATATCGGATTTATGGGCAATGGCTGGAGAGGCGATCTTCATCGCCACCGGGTAACCAATTCTTTCTGCCAACAGCAGCGCTTCTTCTTTCGTTTTTGCCAAGCCGGCTGGTTGCGTCGGGATACGATAGGCATTCAAAATTTGGATTGCCACTTCGGTTGGTAAATCAATACCTTGGGGATTGGATTGCGCTTTTTCGATGTAAGGGGACAACAAATTTTGCACAGCTTCACGGTCTACATCGCCAAAAAGCTGCGGTTCCTCATCCGGCCTGGCCAGGAACTCCGCTCTTTCTGCCAAAATCGCCAATGCCGACGCAGCTCTTTCGGGAAAACGATATTCAGGGATGTGCGCCGCCCGAAAATGCTCGATGGCTTCCTGAATCAAACGCTCTCCCATCAAGGCAATCACCACCGGTTTATCGGCGTTATATATGACCGGTATCAACACTTTTGCCACTGCCCCGGCAGTCTGCATCGGTAATGGCGGAAGGATAATCAAAACACCATGAACACCTTCATCACTCAATAAACATTTTAAACTCGCTGCATATTGTTCTGGTGTTGCAGTGGCTAATAGATCCACCGGGTTAAGGAGGCTGGCAGCTGACGGTAGAATTTGCCGTAAACATGCTACGGTCTCCGGGTTTAACTCGGCCAATTGCATCCCGTTCACCTCCAATGCATCAGCGGCCGTCACACCTGGCCCACCCGCGCTGGTTAGAATCGCAATGGACCTTCCTTTTGGCAATGGACACCAGGCTAAAGCGCGTGCCCAATCGAACATCTCTTCACTGGTATCTGCTCGGATAACCCCGGCTCGCCAAAAAGCTGCATTGAATGCACTTTCGCGACCCGCTAACGCGCCGGTGTGAGAAGCAACCGCACGCTGCCCGCTAGCAAAGCGTCCTACTTTCAATGCCACAATTGGTTTTAATCGCGCCACTTGTTTAGCTTCGCTGACAAACCTCCGTCCATCGCGCACACCTTCCAAATACAATGTAAGCACATGCGTATGAATATCAGCCGCAACGGGTGCTAAGACATCGGTTTCACAAATATCAGCCTGATTTCCAAGACTGATAAGATGGGAAAGGCCAAGGTCTTGCCCACGCGCCCAATCAATTACTGCTGCCAAAATCGCCCCTGACTGCGAAATAAACGCTACATCACCCGGCCGTGGTGGCGGCGGAGGGAGAAAAGTGGCGTCGAGGGGCAGATGTGTGTCCATAATACCAATACAATTTGGCCCTAACAAACGAATATGATATTTACGTGCAATCGCCACACATTCTTCTTCTAATGCCGCGCCTTCCTGCCCAACCTCCCGGAATCCTCCCGAGCCAATAATGGCTGCACTGATTCCCCGCCTGCCCACATCCCGCAGCAGCCCCGGCACTGTCGCAGCCGGAACCAATAAGATCGCCAAATCGACCGGTTCCGGCACTTCCAGAATGTGGGTATACATTTGATGGCCCAACAAGGTTCCACCTTTTGGGTTGACAAAGTGCAGTTCCCCCTGATAGTTACACTGCACTAAATTGCGAGCAAGTGCATAACCGAGTTTATTCGGATCAGTGGACGCGCCAATGAGGGCAATTCCTTTTGGATTAAAAAAGGGTTGCAAGGACGGGTCAATTTGTAAAGTCATGCGCAGTTTCCTTTCTTTGGATTAACCAATCTAAACTCAGTAAACTATAAAAAAGGTATTGGAGATGAGGGTTCCTTGAAATCATCCATCGGATGAAACTCAGGAAAAGATAGGGGGAACCCAAAATTTACCAAAGGAGAAAAACGAGAGAAACAATGCAGCAACGAAAAAGAGAATCGAAAAAACTATCAAAATCCTATCCCGACGATGATATTCAAGCGTATCCAGCCACGTGCGGGGGCCCACTCCAAATGCACGCAAGTCCATTGCATCAATGATGTCTTCACTGGCAATGATCGCATGAATTGTCACGGGGACGATTAAAGGTGCCATCTTACGCACCTGGGCAATTAATCCGCCTTTTAGCTTTTCAAGCTCATAGCCACGGGCACGCTGCGCGTCCAATGTCAATTGGAAATCCCGTCCAAAGGTGGGGATAAAGCGCATGGTCAAATCAATTGCATAAGCGATCTTATCTGGCAAACCTAAGCCACGGAAAGTGATGCCATAATGGGCGGGGTTTATTGTGTACGGAATCACAATAGTCATGCAAGCAAGGCTGAACACGCGCAGCAATTGGCTCAGGGCAAAAAACGTTCTTTCCCAGGTGATATTAATGGCTGGCTGCCATCCAAAAATGGTAACCGGTAAGGCTAAACGCTTGATGAGATGCTCTTGATGGTAAACCTCCACACCGCCCCGTCCGGTGAGAAAGGTAAGAAAGGAAAAAAAGAAGATGAAGGTAATGATAAACAATAAAGGACGGCGCATTTCATGCCATTCCACTCCTGAGGTCAAGAGCACAATCAAAGCAACCAATGCAAAGATGGAGAGATAACGCATATCCCAAAACAAAAGGGTGGAAGCTAAAAAGCAGCCATAGAATATAAACCAGGCGCGTGGGTCAAACCACTGCACCAAAGATTTTCTTTCCCGATAACGCCAAGCAACTAACACGATTACATCCTTTATTTATTTGCGCACCGCATCGCTGCACTTTTTCGCGATGCAGTGCGCAAGGGTTGATTAACGCCCGGACTGGCGTTGCACTGCTGCGTATGCAGCTACCAATATCGGTACTAAAATAGCGGCAAAGATCAAATTCGGACCTGCTGAGGGGAGGAATTCCCCTACAATTGCCACACCGAGTGGGAATCCATTAATCCACACATCTGAGATGGCAGCAAATCCTATACCGATCAAATCACCCAACATCCCCCAGGTGACTGCAGCAGCAATGTCCAGATTATCGCGGAAGAGATAACGCACCGCCAGCACTAATATTAAACCAATAATGGCGGAAAGTCCCGCAAAAGCCGAAATCGGTTGGTCACCAAAGATATTTTGTTCCGGCGCGAAGTACAGCATATTTGGCACCGTGCGATTGACAAAATAAACCAATGTCGCCAAGACAGCCAATACAACGCTGATAATCAAAACCGTGTTGACACTCTTCTTCTTATCCGGAAACAGCAAAGCCATACCTGAGACCAATCCGACCAATCCATTACCAATACTCCATTGCGGAGATAGACCAAAACCGGTCAAGGCATCACCAAACATATTCCCAACCGCACCAGTGAAAAAGCCCACCACTGGCCCGAATGCATAGCCAAAAAACATTGGGATGGCGATTGCCGGCCGTAACGCCACTTGACTCACGGAAGGTACAACAAATACCGTGCCATTGAACAAATAAGAAAAGATGGCGTATAGCGCTGCACCAATCGCCATATAAACTACCTCGCGCGTCCCCACCTCCCAAACCTTATTCTCGCGAGTGACATAATAAATCACTAGTGCAATTAACAACCCGACAATCACAAAAACGAAACGCAATAGCGGGTTTTCACCGGTTTTCAATCGCTCGATGCCCAATACATTCCCGCCTACATAGACCAAAAGCAAAAAGATTGCCAGGATAACGATTAATGCCAAAGTGATAGAAGTTAATTTGCGGTCCATATATTTACTCCTTCCTGAGAACATCTCGAATAAAACTGATAACTATCGGTGAACCTCAATTTCAACTGAACTGGCTCGCTTGTAAATGTGCCAGTGCCTCTGCCCGTAAGAACCGTTTACTGGTCGAGAGCATTTCCAGATTCAATTGCAATAAGGATGTGGGTACCAAATTCCAGGCACGCAGATTGGTAAAATCCCGCAATACTTGCTCGGGTTTTCCATCGGCCACAATGCGACCGCTGTTCATGAGTACCACCCGATTGGCATAAATGACTGCCAGGTCAATGTCATGGGTGATGAAAAGGATCGCCTCAAAATTGGGTAATTGCACAATCGCGTCCATGAAATCCATATAATTTTGATAATCTTGCCCAGCGGTGGGCTCATCCATCACCAGAATCCGGGAACGCATTGCTAAAACCGCAGCAATGCTCACTCTCTTTTGCTGACCAAACGAAAGTGCCAGAGGCGCCTCTTTCTCTTTGCCAGAGAGATTGACAATATCTATGGCTTCCATCACCTCCTTTTCAATTTGTGCAGCAGGATGTCCAAGATTGGTTGGTCCAAACGCCAGCTCTTCGTAAACGGTTGGGGCAAACAACATATGACTTGGGCTTTGAAAAACATATCCCAGCGTTTTCGCCACTTCTGCTACACTCATTTTATGCGTATCCACCCCATCAATTAATACCTGCCCTTGAACTGGCTTTAATAAACCGATTGCATGTTTTACTAAAGTTGTCTTACCAGCTCCGTTTGCCCCTAATATGGCAATGACATCGCCGGCGTGAATTTTTAAGTTAATATCCTGAAGTACGGAAGGAGTCGTCTCGTAACCAAAATAAACATGGTCGAATTGGACTAAGGCAGGCTGTTCAGCCGAATCAACTTGCCTTTGCACAGATGGCAGGATATGTAAAACCGGCGGCGGAGGGTCTTTCACAGCCCGTTTAACCACTTCTTGAGCAGGTAGTTTGATTTCATGGTAATTCACTATTTTATACAACCCCTCTATCTCGCCCTGGTAACGGACTAATCCATTTTCCATGAGTAAAACCTGGTCTGGAGCAATGTTTAGGACATCTTCCACGCGATGCTCCACCATTAATACACACATCCCTTCATCCACCATCTGGCGCACAATCCGTAAAGTATCCTGCGCGCTGGCAGGATCTAAACTGGCTAAGGGTTCATCTAATAAGAGGATTTTGGGGCGCATCGCTAACACGCCCGCCAATGCAACCTTTTGCTTTTCTCCGCCAGACAAATTAAACGTTTCGCGGTCGCGCAAATGTTGGATGCCCAAATAATGAAGTGCTTGATCGATACGTTCAATAATTTCCGATCGTTCTAACCCTAAATTTTCCAAACCAAAAGCAACCTCATTGCGCACGCGTGTTCCTAAAATTTGGCGCTCCGGATCCTGCAAAACAGTCCCAACCAATTGGGAAATACGGGCTAAGCTGAGGTTTCGGATTGGCTTATCATCGATGAGGATTTCGCCCTGTAATTCCCCTTTATAACTGCGCGGGATCAATCCATTCAAACAGCGGATAAGGGTGGTTTTCCCACAACCACTCGCTCCAGCAATTAACATCAGTTCGCCCGGTTTTACCGCAAAAGAAATATGCTGAATAGCGGGAGTAGCGCGATCGCGATATCGAAAAGTGAGATCTTGTACCCAAACAGAATAATCGCTCATTTCTTTGTTGCTATCTCCCAGCGAATCCGTTCATCCAATCTACCGTCACATCTGCTCGTAAATTGTTCCGCTCTACATTTCCCGAGCAAACGGACCTATTAATAATTATACCTTGTCTTTCTTCTCCAACAGCACTCGTACCACATCCCCTACACGCACCTGCAACCTTTGGGCAGCGTTCCCATTTACTTCACAAATGAGCAGATTATCATTACTGCCAAACAAACAAACGAGACTACCCGGGGATTTTTCACCAAAGGTGTTCACAAAGTCTTCAATTGCTTGATCCTTTACCTGAACCTGGAGGATACGGTTATCTCCGATATCTTGCCGCATGATACAAGTTGAGATATTTCCAAAATGGTCAATATGGATCACTTCTCCCTGTAACCCTTCCAAAGTTGGAATAGGTTTGGGTAAATTCAAACGAACGACATCGTTAATTGGCGTACCTAAATCAATCAGGTTACGGCCCATTGCGAGGTGAGCTGCAACCGGCGCAAAAATATCCCGCCCATGAAAAACGTAACTGACTTGTTGCAACCAGAATTCTGGTCGGTTGAGGTGTACAAAGCGGATAGGATCTCCGTTTTGTTCACATACTTCAATCATCCGCGTAAAAACACCATTATCAGGTCCAACGACAAACTGCTTCCCCACTTGACCGGCAATCGGGCGCCGTTCAGTACCTACTCCAGGATCAACGACCACTACATGGATCGCCCCTTCTGGGAAAAAGCGGGCTGCCCGATATATGACCAGCGCAGCTTCAGGGACATTTTGAGGAGCTATCAGGTGACTTATATCGGCAATCTGCACATGGGGGGCGATTTTCCAAATCACCCCCTTCATGGCACCTACATTGCCATCCTTCAATCCAAAATCTGTAGTCAATGTAATAATAGATGTCATAGCGTTATTCTAACATAATCATCCTGCAACAACCATAGAATGGGAAGGTATTACCCAATTGATCACGAGATAAACCTCTCCGGTGTTAAACTTGCAACCTTGCTTGCTATGGATGGATAGAGTATGATTCAGGGAAAATTTCAACAAGCAGGATACACTTTGTGGAAGAACCTAGCGTCCTAGATTACGTAAAAAATTTATTACGGGATTGGCGTCAGATACCAAGATTATTCCGCCAAAGGAAAGATGGCGCAGGAATTATCCCATCTCCTGAACAAAATATCCCCCAGCCCAGTCTCTCCACGGAGGAGCGTGAAATACCTGAGCCGCAAAAACGGCGCACCCGTTATCCGCTGGCTAGTTTGTTATCCCTCTTTTTAGCAATATTTGCTCAGCTTTCCCTGGAACCACCTGAACCCAATAAAGAATTAGGAATTACATTATATATTCTCGCTGCACTCACGCTATTTGCTGCCTATTGGCGCAATGAATTAGTGCTCCAAGGTGTACCAGAAGTCGAAACATCTCAGGGCGAATTTCGCCTTAACCCGGCAGCGCTATTAGGAGCAATTGGGGTTGGCGGGTTAGCCTTCCTGGCTTTTGGAGGAGATGATTTCAATACCCTTAATCTTTTCCTTTGGGCACTGGCAATATACCTTATTATCACTGCTTTCCATTACATACCGATATTCCGTTTTGAGTGGCTTACGAGATTGTATAAATTTATATCCCATAGCGAATGGCAAATTAAGTTTTCGCGTTGGAACGTCTTGCTCGCATTATCTTTCGCACTGATCCTGTTCTTCCGCTTTTACCACCTCAATCAAGTTCCGCCGGAAATGGTGAGTGATCACGCCGAAAAATTGCTCGACGTCTCCGATGTTTTAAGTGGCAAATGGCATATTTTCTTCCCGCGCAATACAGGGCGGGAAGCTTTTCAGATGTTTCTTACGGCTGCAGTCGTCAATATCTTCCATACTGGATTAACTTTCCTGAGCCTCAAACTCGGTACTGCGATTGCAGGTATTCTCACATTTCCGTATATTTATTTATTGGGAAAAGAGGTTGCTAATCGCCGCGTGGGTTTGTTCGCCATGCTGCTCGCCGGCACGTCTTATTGGTTGAATGTGATCACCCATGTCGCCCTGCGATTTTCGCTCTACCCGCTCTTTGTTGCACCTACCTTGTATTATTTGCTCAAAGGGCTGCGCAAGCCTGACTCAAAAGATTTTATCTTGAGCGGAATTTTTTTGGGGTTAGGGTTACATGGCTATTCACCATTTCGTATCGTCCCTTTGGTTGTCCTTGTGGCAGTTGGATTGGCGCTCATTCACCGCTCTAACCGGACAACCCGTAAAGCAATCCTAATTGGACTAATCATACTCATCCTCGTTTCGGCGATGGTCTTTTTACCACTCTTGCGCTACGCCTTGCAGCACCCTGATCAATTCAATTACCGAGCCCTGACCCGTTTGAGCGATTTGGAAAAGCCTTTGGATCGACCAGCCTGGCAAATATTCTTTGAAAATTTATGGAAAGCGATGATCATGTTCTTTTGGAATAACGGCGGTGTTTGGGTGGTTTCCATACCCGGACGGCCTGCCCTCAGCGTTATTCCGGCTGCCATCCTTTTCTTAAGCATGCTCCTCATTCTCATCCGCTATGCCCGTCAACACAATTGGATCGATCTCTTTTTATTTCTTTCGATACCACTCCTTATGCTGCCTTCCATTCTCTCATTGGCATTTCCAGATGAAAATCCGATTTTAAACCGCACCTCTGGCGCGATTATCCCGGTCTTCCTCTTGGTCGGGATAGGTTTGGCAGAAATTATCTCAGTATGTGAAAAACATTTTTCCGTTGCCACAGGTAAACGGATTGGCTGGCTGATTGTTCTCTTTTTAATCGCCATCACAACCGTTCAAGACTATGACCTTATTTTTCATCAATATCAAGATCAATATGCCCGCTCCGCTTGGAATACCAGCGACATGGGCAAAATCATCCATGAATTCGCCACAACCATCGGCAGCCCAGACAATGCCTGGGTAGTCGCTTATCCCTATTGGGTGGACACACGGCTGGTAGGAATGAACGCCGGCTACCCCCTCAAGGATTATGCAATTTGGCCCGAACAGATACCCCAAACCGTGGATGTGCCCGGCCCAAAACTCTTTATCGGCAAACCTGAAGATCAGCAAGGTTTGAAAGTGCTCCGTTACACTTATCCTAATGGCAGTTTGCAGGAACGCCATTCCTTTTATGAAGGGAAAGATTTTTGGATTTATTTTGTACCACCGCAATCGAATCAACCATAACAGAAAACTCAGCCTGTTCAAACTAGTGTTATCATAAAATTATGCAGCAACCATCCTCCAATCATCGTAAATCATTTTCCAATCGAGCTTATCTGCTGGGAATACTGCTCATACTGCTCCTGGCTGCCTATTTTCGTACAATCGGTTTGTACTGGGGCGAAGAACAATACCTCCATCCTGACGAACGATTTTTGGTCTGGGTTGGTTCAGATATTTCCCCCGTCCACAGTCTCAGCGAATATTTCGATACAGCCAATTCCTCCCTAAATCCACACAATCGTGGACATGGCTTTTTTGTTTATGGCACCCTTCCCATGTTCCTTACCCGTTACTTGGTAGAATGGATTTACGGACATTCTGGTTTTCAAGAAATGCTGCGGATAGGGCGTCCCTTATCTACTTTAGCGGACTTATTTACCGTATTATTGGTGGCTGCAACCGCATACCATCTTTATGGCAAGCGCGTAAGCCTGCTTGCCGCGGCTTTTTATGGGTTGGCCGTATTACCTATTCAGCTCTCTCACTTTTTCAAAGAAGATACCTTTCTAAATGTGTTTATTTTTCTAGGCATTTACTTAGCCGTCCGGATCGTAGATCAGCCTGATAGTGATGCGTCCATTCAATCTGATGAACTGATAAACCCAGACGAAGACAAAGCAAAGGATCTTTTCCGTATTGCGAAATCTTGGCTTCGATCACCTTTATTTCAACTCAGTATCGCTTTTGGGATCAGTTTCGGTTGCGCGATGGCATCAAAAATAACCGCCTATCCGCTTGCTTTCGTATTACCTGCAGCCTTCATCATTCGCTATTTCAAAGAAAACATTCACAATCAAGATGAACCAAGACGCCAAATTTTTATTAAAAAAACCATAGCCTGCCTGATCGTGGGCGGATTTGTCAGCATATTAATATTTCGCATTTTCCAACCCTATGCCTTCAAAGGTCCGGGGTTTTTTGGTGTTCTTCCTAACCCAGCCTGGGTGGATAATATCAAAGAACAACGCAATCAAAGCACAGGAGATGTTGATTTTCCCCCCGCCTTACAATGGGCAAGGCGATCCGTTTGGTTCTCAGGTAAAAACCTAACTATATGGGGACTCGGCTTACCGCTAGGGTTGCTGGCATGGGCTGGTTTCATCGCCATGGGGTGGCGCAGCTTACAAGGGGAATGGCGAAAACATGCCATCCTTTGGGGATGGACTGCCTTTTACTTCTCCTGGCAATCCTTCCAACCAAACCCAACAATGCGTTATCAGTTACCAAGTTACCCAGGATTAGCGATCATGGCAGCCTGGTTTATTTTTTGGCTGGCTCGAACAGGGAAAAAGGCAATATCACCTGCAGATGAAACGATTCCGCTTACAGAACAACCCGAGAGTCATTCGGGTAATCCTTGGTTTGCTCGCCTGCAATCCCTTTGGAACGCAACAAACGCCCGCTGGTTTGCTTGGGGGTTGGCAGGAATCGTATTGGTGCTCACAGCTTGTTGGGCGTTTGCATTTACGCGCATCTATACTCGCCCGGTTACGCGCATTGCTGCCTCGCGCTGGATTTACCAAAATGTACCCGGACCAATTAATATTCAGATTCAATCCTCCTCTGCCGGGGTTTACAACCAACCATTACCTTTTCCCTATAGCCAAACCATCACAGCCACGAACCCATATCGCACTATTTTCGATGCCCACGCGAGTGGGACAATCAATCAAATTACCCTTGGGCATGCTCTGGATGTTGCCAATATCCGTGCGTCTAAAAACCTTCAATTTACCCTGAGCAAATCAGCCCAACCCGATTTTGCTGTCCATTTCACATTGAAATCGGATTTCCTCCCTATTAGCGATGCGCGCGGAGAAAGTTTCACCATTGCCCTCCCCCAACCTTTCCCCGTTAATCAGGGAGAACAGTATCAATTATCTATCTCTTTAGAAGATAGTCAAGCAGCTATTGCTCTGACGGGAGCCTCCCCTGCTAATGAAAGTTCATGGGATGATGGTCTACCATTACGGATGGATGGATATGATGGCTATGGCGGTATCTACACTCCCGATTTAATTTTTGAAATGTATTGGGATGATAATCCCGAAAAACTGGCACGTTTCATTTCTACTCTTGATCAAGCAGATTACATTTTTATCTCCTCAAACCGGCAATGGGCCACCGTACCGCGTGTTCCAGAACGATACCCCTTATCCACAACCTACTATCGCCATCTACTCGGTTGCCCAGATGATAAGGATATCATCTGGTGTTACAATGTTGCTAAACCAGGTCAATTTCAAGGAGACCTTGGCTTCGATTTAATCCAGGTTTTTGAATCATTCCCCTCCATTGGATCCATACAAATAAACGACCAATTTGCTGAAGAAGCCTTCACTGTTTATGATCACCCAAAGGTGCTTATTTTCAAGAAAAGCGATCATTACGATGAAGCCAGTGTACAGCGCATTTTAGGAGCAGTGGATTTGAACATGGTCGTTCACCTGACTCCCCGCCAGGCGGGCAAAGTCCCCGGTTTGCTGATGCTCCCGCCTGACCGCTGGAAAGAACAACAAGCTGGTGGCACGTGGTCGGAAATATTCAATATTCAGGGATTGATCAACCGCAATCCATTGGTCAGTGTTTTGGTCTGGTACCTTACATTAAGTTTGTTAGGCTGGGTTGTCTATCCCATCAGCCGCCAGATCTTCTTTGGGCTACCGGATCGGGGATATCCTCTGGCGCGCATCTTTGGGTTACTTCTGCTCTCTTATCTGGTTTGGTTATTCGGTTCTTATCGTGTGCCCTTCAGCAAGATTACTATCAGCATATTGGCATTCGTCATTGTTTTAATATCCAGTGCATTAACTCTCCTTAATTGGACGGAAATCAAGCACGAACTCCAGCAACGCAAGAAAGAAATCCTTTGGATTGAAATACTCACATTGGGTTTCTTTTTGCTAGACCTGTTTATCCGAATCGGCAACCCAGATCTTTGGCATCCTTGGAAAGGCGGCGAAAAACCGATGGATTTCGCCTACTTTAATGCCATCTTGAAAAGCACATCGTTCCCTCCCTATGATCCATGGTTCGCCGGCGGATATTTGAACTATTACTATTATGGTTTTGTGCTCTTTGGGGTGTTGGTAAAATGGCTTGGAATCATGCCTTCCATTGCATATAATCTTATCCTTCCCACGGTATTTAGTCTCATCGCGATGGGTGCTTTCTCTCTCGGCTGGAATCTGGTCGCTTATTTTTCCCCATCCAATTCAAGACAAGGCTCCTCGCCCTATCCAAAAATACTTGCTGCGATTAGCAGTGCGTTAGGTATGGCAGTGCTGGGAAATTTGGGAACAGTGCGCATGATATTAATCGGTTATCAAAAACTCGCGGCACCGGGCGGGAGCATCGACGGCACAAGTTTACTCAGCCGTTTTATCTGGACATTTGAAGGATTCATCCAAGCACTCAAAGGGATGAATCTCCCTTATAGTTTAGGAGATTGGTATTGGATCCCCAGCCGTGCGATTCCTGCCCCAAATGATGTGGAACCGATCACTGAATTCCCCTTTTTTACGGTTTTATACGGCGACCCCCATGCCCATTTATTTGCTTTACCCCTTGCCCTGTTATCCTTATCCATTGCTTTGTCTTTCTTACTTCAGACAAAAATTCGCTGGAATTGGAAAACATTCCTGCAACTCATCTTTGCCGGTTTAATCGTCGGTGTCTTACGTCCAACAAACTATTCCGATTATTACCCATATTTATTGTTAGTGAGTATAGCAGTGGGTTACCGTTTTTGGCAGGCTTACGATAAAGAAAAACCTTTTTATCAAACCCTTATCCTCACCCTATTAGCGATTGGAACCGTTATCATATCCGCAAATATCCTTTTCCAACCATTCCTGCATTGGTTTGGCTGGGGATACAGCAAGATTAGCATTTGGCAGGGTACCCATACACCAAGTACATCCTATTTTGTCCATTGGGGATTATTCCTCTTCCTCTTGGTTTCCTGGTTCATCTGGGAAACAATCGATTGGATGGCGCACACACCCGTTTCGTCATTGAAAAAACTCGCTCCATATAAAGCCATAATTGGTTATGGGCTACTATTGATTATCCTGACCATTATTGGATTAAAACTATGGCTTCATATTGAGATTACCTGGATCGTCCTACCCCTTGCGATATGGGACGGGATTCTACTGCTCCGTCCTGACCAAAGCCTCCCAAAACGTTACGTTTTATTTATCGTTGGTTTTAGCCTGATGTTAACCCTGATGGTTGAAGCAGTGGTCGTAGTCGGAGATATCGGGCGGATGAATACTGTCTTTAAATTTTATCTCCAGGCCTGGACTATGTTCGCCATCAGCGCTGGAGCAGCCCTTGGTTGGCTTTTACCCGCTTTACTGCGCTGGGTCTCCGCCTGGCGCAAAGTTTGGCTTGGCGCGTTTATCTTACTCGTATTTTCCGCCAGTCTATATCCACTGACTGCTGCCACTGCAAAAATCAAAGACCGTATGGCGGAATCCGCCCCGCATACGCTCGACGGCATGGCTTATATGGCTTATGCAAAATACACCGATAGCTGGGGTGAAATGGATTTAAGTCAGGATTATCGTGCCATCCTGTGGATGCTCACCCACGTAAAAGGCTCCCCCGTCATTGTCGAAGCCAATTTACGGGATTTATACCGCTGGGGTTCCCGCTTTAGCATCTACACCGGTTTGCCAGGGGTGGTCGGTTGGGAATGGCACGAACAGCAACAACGCACCCTCTTCCCGTCCTCATGGGTGAGCAATCGCATCGACGAAATCGAGCAATTCTATCGCACCACGGATTTATCAGCTGCAGCGAGCTTCTTACAAAAATATCATGTTCGCTATATCATCGTTGGTCAGCAAGAACGCGGGAAATATCCGGGTGCGGGATTGGATAAATTTGACTCGGCTAATGGGATGTTGTGGACAGCTGTTTACCGTGACCAGCAAACCGTCATCTATGAGGTTACCATGCCATGATTACACAAACAATTTCCTGGTATCTTGTGGTCACCCTCCTTGGATGGATTTCTTTTCCTATCGTCTTTGCGGTTTTTCCAAATTTACGCGATCGTGGGTATGGGCTGAGCCGGGTGCTCGGTTTGTTAATCTGGGGGTATATTTTTTGGTTATCGACCTCTTTTGATATATCCAGAAACAATGCTGCTGGAATCACTTTTGCTGCTATTGTGTTGTTTCTCATTAGCCTCAAGAGTTTCCAATACTACGGTCTATCGTCATTGAGAACCTGGTATCAAGAAAACCATTTGCAAGTCTGGGTGATTGAAGGATTATTTTTCATCGCCTTTTTATTTATGGCGATCCTCCGCGCTGCTAACCCAGAAGCATTGGGCACCGAGAAACCAATGGAATTAGCGTTTATCAATGCAATCCTCCATTCTGAATCATTTCCACCGCATGACCCTTGGCTATCTGGCTATGCGATTTCTTATTATTATTTTGGGTATATTCTCGTTGCCATGCTGGCAAAAATCACCGCAACTCCGGGAAGCATTGCATTCAACCTTGGCATTTCTCTGATATTTGCACTCAGCGCCATCAGTGCCTATAGTTTGCTGTCTAATCTGTTAGCAGCGAAATTTAAAAAACTTTTTTTATGGAAGCCATTGTTGGCACCTTTGATGGCTTTATGCGTGGGGAATATAGAGGGATTCTTAGAAGTGCTCCATGCCTCGGGATTGTTCTGGAAATTAAATAATGGGCAGTGGAGTTCCCCTTTCTGGAAATGGATGGATTTAGTCGAGCTGACGAATCCGCCTCAATTTCCCCTCACCGGCCTGCCCACCCGCTGGTATTGGTGGTGGCGTGCCTCACGAGTGATTCAAGATTATGACCTCGCCGGTGGTTTGCGGGAGGTCATTGATGAATTCCCGGCATTTTCTTACATCTTAGCCGACCTCCATCCGCACGTGCTGGCAATGCCTTTTGCCTTCCTCGCCATGGGGGTTGCTTTAAACCTGTTTCTTAATCCCGTTACCCAAAAGGCAAATCATTCCTTTTCCAACCCGATCACCAAAATAAAATCTTTCACTATCCGTTATCCCCTTTCCTTGCCGTTACGAGATAGCTTGGTAATAGCTCTGATATTAGGTAGCCTGGCATTTCTTAATACCTGGGATTTTCCGATTTATGTTGCCTTATGTGCGCTTGCCTATAGTATCTGGCGCTGGCGCGTCACCTCCTCCGAGACAAAAGGGCAAGTTTTCACTTTCGCCCACCTTGGCGGGGTATTCAAGGACTTCATTGTGTTTGGGATATGGATTGGTTTTTGGGGAGCACTGTTCTATTTTCCTTTTTATATCGGCTTTTCCTCTCAAGCAGGAGGCATTTTGCCTAACCTGATCTATCCCAGCCGTGGTGCACAACTTTGGGTAATGTTCGCACCACTATGGATTCCGCTTTTTGCTTATTCCATCTATTCCTTGATTGTAACCAAATTTCCAATAAAGCCAGGGCTTTCGATCAGTATTGCTTTTTTCATTCTCCTCTGGGCGCTATCGATTGCATTTGGTGTTCTCATCAGCGTCATCCCGCATATCAATGACCTGTTTTTAGGTTCTATCGCCGCAGCCGATCTAAAAAGCTGGCTGTTTACCGGCATTCAACGCCGTTTGTTATATAGCGGTGGCTGGATAACCTTTCTTCTTATTCTCGCTTTTGTGCTCAACCTCCTCTTGCGCTATTTCGAGTCAACCACAAAACCCGCCTTGCTTTCCACCCCAAATGAAATAGAGCATACCGCTGCTTTTGTTTTGCTTCTCTCTTTTGTAGCTGTCTTATTAGTTCTGATACCAGATTTCTTTTTCCTACGCGATCAATTTGGATGGCGCATTAATACGGTATTTAAATTTTATTATCAGGCTTGGTTATTATGGAGCATTGCTGCTGCTTATTGCATCGCCATCTTCCCCGGGTTCTCATCCAAAACCTGGCGCACCATATTTATCACAATATCTTTTCTTGGAATTGGTTTAGGATTGGTGTATACCGTCCTTGCCACACTTTCTAAAACCAATGACTTTCATCCGCCCGATGGATGGACACTGGATAGCAGCGCCTATTATTTGCATCAATCCTATGATGAAATGCAAGCCATCCATTTTTTGAGCGAGCAACCACTCGGGGCAGTTGCCGAGGCTGTCAGCCCGACGGGTGGTAGTTATACCCAATATGCGCGCGTTGCCACCTTTTCAGGACAACCAGCTGTGTTGGGTTGGACAGGCCACGAAAGCCAATGGCGCGGCGGTGCCAGCGAGATGGGCAGCCGCCAACCAGACCTTACTCGGTTATTTTGTACGCCAGATTGGTTAGAAGCACTGCAAATCATTCAGAAATATTCTATCAAATATATCTTTTTAGGGGATCTGGAGCGTAATACGTACACCAGAGCATCCGAGAATTGTCCTGATGGGATTAACGAAACAAAATTCCACAACAATCTTATACCCCTCTACCAACAAGGAAATACCGTCATTTATTTGGTACCATAGAACTTCATTCCATATCCATCCCTTTCCCGTCAGGGAAGCTAGTATAATTTAAATAATTATGCCGTCACAAAAATTTTCACTCGAACAACAGCTTTTTCTGTTTGCCGTCCTATTAGCCTCACTCCTGCGTTTCACAAACTTAGGTGCATCTCCGCTCACCGATCAAGAAGCTCGTCTCGCCTTGCAAGCCCTCCAAATTTCCCAAGGGCATATTCCAACCTTACTCAATCAACCGCTATTGATTCTGGTTGATAGTTTCCTATTTTTCCTTTTTGGCAGCACGAATTTTATCGCACGCTTCCTTCCTGCTTTATGTGGCACACTCCTGATTCTCTCCCTTTACTGGCTGAGAATCCGTATCCATCCGAGTGTGATCCTTGTGTTTGCCTTCGCGCTTGCCGTTGATCCCGGCATGGTCTCCTTATCCCGACAACTGGATAGCACAGTACCAGCGCTGTCTTTCCTGTGTTTTGGTACAATATTTTGGCTGCATAAGAAATATTCGCTGGCGGGCATTTTTACCGGTTTATTTCTCCTCTGTGGGGCTGCTGCTATTTTTGGTCTCGTAACCCTCGGCTTGGCTATTTTCATCAGCCTCGCTTTTGAAAAACAAATCCAGGTCACCCATGCAGATCATCCTTTATTTGGTGAAAAACAGAACTTAACACAGCAGCTCAAACCTTTTTTGACCGCATTGGGAGTCACCTTTTTAATCATCGGATCCTGGTTTTTACGCGTTCCGCAGGGATTAAGCGCTGCCGCAGGTGGACTAGTCGAGTTTTTCAAGGGTTGGACAAGCACACCCTCTCTTCCAGCTGGTTGGATAATCGTCTCTTTAGGGTTATACCATCCGATCGCAGTGATGTTCGTGATTATAGCGATGCTGCGAACATTATCTGCAAAGTCTGATCCAAATCAACGAAATGGCTTTCAACGTTTTCTGGGCATTTGGTTCCTCATCGCTTTATTTCTCACTTTGCTCTACCCGAATCGTAACATGTCGGCACTGATTTGGGTGCTCATCCCATTGTGGCTAATCGCTGCACAGGAAATGACTTCACTGCTTTCTCCTCTCGAACAGCCCCAAATCGTTCCCATTTTACAAGGAATAATTTCATTTTTCTTTATCATCCTTTTTGGACTGCAAGTAGCTGCTTATAGCCTTGTCTTTCCGGTCAATCGCCTGGATTGGGTTCATCTCGCGACAATTTTTTCGACAGTGGTTTTAGTAGCGCTTGTTGTCTGGTTGGTAAATTTAGGATGGTCACGCCGCGCCTCCATGCAAGGATTAGCTTTGGGATGGATTGCCGCACTGCTTATTTTCACCTTGTCTGGGACACTGGGGAGTGCCTTTAGCCTTGCCCACAGCCAGACATTTCGTCAGGAGCTGTGGAAACCCTACCCCCAAATAGGCGATGCGGATTTAATCCTGAAAACCATCCATGATTTATCCCGTTGGAACAATGGAAATGAAAATGACCTGGCGGTCTATTTGGCAGTTGATTCACCAGCATTGCAATGGTTACTGCGTTCTCAACGATCGGTAATCCTCCTTCCGGAAGAGAACGCCTTAACTATCCTCTCCACCCAAGAACAACCCCATCCAGCAATATTAATCACGCGTAAAGTCACCGAGAAGCCATCGGGCAGCATCCCTTATCGCGGGCAAGATTTTAACTGGTGGCTACCGCCGCCATGGGGAACTAACGCTCTTCAAAACCCATTGGATTGGTTGCTCTATCGCCGGGCCGCCTGGCAACCGGAAACGATTATCCTTTGGGCACGGGCGGATCTTTTCCCAGGCGGTTCAACGACCACCGCTGCACAACAAGAGTTGAACCCCGCTCCTTTGTCGAACGACCTCCAACAAAGTCCCTAATCCGATACCATCAGCAAAGGATTTAATGTGAACTTACCAGAAATTATCACGATAGACGGACCGGCTGCATCAGGAAAATCCACACTTGCCCGCAAACTGGCAGATCATCTCGGCTATTTATTTTTTGATACCGGAGTCATGTATCGAGCCCTTACCTGGTTAGCATTGCAAAAAGGGATTTCCCTTCAAGATGAAGCCAGCTTGAGTCAATTAGCTGAATCAACCCCGATTGAAATTACTCCTCCAACTATCCCAGATGGACGTGCGTATGACGTCCGTATCAACGATCAAGATATTACCTGGGCTATTCGTCAACCTGAGGTAGACCAAAATGTCTCGATTGTCTCGACGTACAAAGGGGTTCGCCAGGCATTGACGGAGCAGCAAAGACGGATTGGGTTACGTGGAAAAGTAGTCATGGTCGGTCGGGATATTGGGACAGTCGTTTTACCAGAAGCGCCTCTCAAAATTTACCTCGATGCATCACCGGAGGAAAGAGCCCGCCGACGCTTCCAAGAACTCCTCCAGCGCGGCGAACAAGTGGATTACGCACAAATCCTTAATGCGATGCGCGAACGGGATCGCCTGGACTCGACCCGGTCTATTGCCCCATTGAAACCCGCACCTGATGCAATTCGGATCGATTCGGATGGAAAAGACATCCAAACTGTATTTCAATTGGTCTTGGATCTGGTTCAAAAATTCTCTGCCAATAAACTGGAGAAGTATGCCGTCCAAAAATAAAAAACCCTATCATGTTCCTTTCCTGAATAGAATCGCCCGTATTATTCTGCGCCCGCTTTTCCGAGCTATTTTTCATTTATTTTCTCCAATAACCATTAGCGGTATAGAAAATATTCCACCGCGTGGACCTTATATTGTAGCTATTAACCATGTCTCTCTCTTTGAAGCACCATTTATTGTGGCATTCTGGCCCGTGGAACTGGAAGCAATGGGCGCTTCCGATATCTGGGAGCGAAAAGGTCAAAACTTACTGGTACGTTTATATCACGGCATCCAAGTTCACCGCGGTGAATATGATCGCGAGCTTTTTGATCAAGTACTTTCGGTATTGCAGAGCGGGCATCCGTTACTCATCGCTCCCGAAGGTACTCGTAGCCACAAACCAGGCATGCAACGCGCCTATCCAGGTATCGGATACCTTATTGAAAAAGCCCAAGTGCCAGTTATACCTGTGGGGATTGTTGGCACAACGGACGATTATCTGCAAAACGCGCTTCATTTCAAAAGACCTCCTTTAGAAATGCACATCGGGAAACCCATCACCATCCCAATCAGTCACGCCAAGGGAGAAGAACGCCGCAAATTACGTCAACAAATTGCTGATTTAGTGATGGTGAAAATAGCGGAATTATTGCCTCTTGAATATCGCGGTGTGTACGCGAATTTTTCCATACCCGCAGCAGGGGGTAATTCATAATCATGCAAAATATTCGCTTGATGCAAAGCTCCCTCTTTAAACGACCTAACCAAACAAAATATAATCACGCCCAATGGGAAACCAGGCGCAAGTTTTTACGCTATTTATTGCGCACTATTGGAATGACATTATTGATCAAACTCGATTCGGTTGAAGGGCTAGAAAACATCCCTGCGCAAGGGCCAGCCATCTTGTATATCAATCACATTGCATTTGTCGATCCGATCATTATCGTTCACATCATGCCGCGCCAGATAGTGCCACTCGCTAAAATAGAAGTATATGACTATCCCGTAATTGGGATCATCCCCCACTTATGGGGTGTTGTGCCAGTACGACGGGAAGAGATTGACCGGCGGGCACTCAGCCAGATAATCGAAGTCTTAAGAGCTGGGGAAATGGTCCTCGTCGCACCAGAAGGAACCAGGCGCCCAGCACTTGCCCGTGCGAAAGAAGGCATTGCATTTCTGGCTGCCCGAACACAGGTTCCTTTAATTCCGATTGCGGTGGAAGGAACAGTGGGTTTCCCTGCATTTCGCTTATCTGCTCGCTGGCGTGAACCAGGTGCCCATATCCGCATTGGCAAGCCTTTTCGTTTCCGTTCGGATATCCTCCACCCTGATCGCAACCAGCTACGTCTGATGACCGATGAAGCGATGTATATCCTGGCCAGTCTGCTGCCACCAAAATTGCGTGGAGAGTATAGTGATCTTTCGCAAGCCAGTCATGAAACGATTGAATGGTTAAATAGTCCATGAAATGTTTTGTAAAGTCTTATCTTGTGGTAAGATAAATTAACCAGGCGACTGATGTCACTCATCCTATCCCTCTTCACCCTCGCAGCATACATCCGATTGCCTCAGAGTCTCTCGGCACGCCTATTACTATCCCTCGTATGGATTATTTATCTTATCCTGATTGGGGTTCTATTCAATAAGTGGAGAAATTACCCCAGTAACCTAAACCCAAATGGGCGTGTACTTATCCTGGTTGGGGCTTTATTGGCAATTTTCTTTTCATTATTTTTTGGAATTCGTTTCTCCATTGCAAGCTCCGCTCTGCCACCCCCCAACTTACCCATCGAAACCAACACCAAAATCAGTGCAATCTTTGCTGCCATTCCATGGATGATCCTGGCCGGCATAATTGGGGTGATCCCATCCATGATAGTCGCCTTCATCGGTTCCATCGGGTTAATGATTTACGCCACCCATGACATTTTTACTCCGCTGCATTTCACTTTATTTGCCTTACTGTTTAGCGTGGCAACCCATCAACGCTACCGAACCACCGTTTATAAATGGCTCAGGCATCCGCTTGTCATCACGGTGTTACTTGTTCTTCTATCCTCTTTGCTCGTTTTCTTCACCACCCCATTTTTAGTAGATGGTTCGCTGGCAGCTCGATTAGATTATACGCTCACCAATTTACCCGATATCGTAATCTCCTTTGGATTAATGCTTATTATTGGTGGAATAGTTTCTGAAATCATTTACGTGGTTTTCCCAACCTTCTGGGGAAGTCATGGTGCGTTATTCCCCTCTCCTGCCGAAAAAAGTCTCGAAGCGCGCTTCTTTTACTTGTTTGCACCGGCAGTCACTATCCTTACTATCTTATTAATGGCGGTTGTCTGGCATACGGCAGAAAATGCCGCTCGAAAGATGATCTTTGACCGCTTGGCAAGCACTGCCCGAGTGAGCTGTGATGCTATTCCTTATTTCCTGGAAAGCGGGCAGAACATGCTCATCAAGATAAGCCAGGATCCCCAGTTACTCTCCAACGATACCGCCCAAATCAACGCCCAATTAATGCAATATACCCGCATGGTACCCTTTTTTACAGACTTGTTTTTATTGGACAAACAAGGGGAAGCGATTACAAGTTATCCCGCCACCAGTTATGACCGTGCAAATACATTGATTGAAGAACAAATGGGCATCAAGCTAGCCCTAAGCGGGGTACCCTTTCAGGTGTATTCTGCTCCACCAAAGCCGAATCACGACTCTGCTCAAGTTTCTTTTATTACCAATATCAAGAACGAACAAGGGGAGATTGTCAGGGTGCTCATCGGCAGGACCAATCTCAGCAGTAATCCGATGACTGCATCAATTTTAGCAAATCTCCGGACGCTCTCCCAAGATGGGGGTGAAGGGATCCTGCTTGACGAAAATGGATTAATCCTTTTCCATCCCAAAGCAGAGTTGATTATGGATAAATATAGCGGCAATTTAGAAATAAGTAACCATCTGCAAGATGACACCCATTCAGATGGAAGCCATTGGCTCGTGTACATCACAGAAGCGAGCGGCAGACCCTGGAAAATTGTTTTGTCCCTCCCCGCCAGTAAAGCGCAACAAATTGCCATCAATATCGCCACACCAATATTAATCGTTATCCTTTTCATTATTCTTGGGGCGACGATTTACTTCCGCACCCAATTGCGAAAAATTATTAATTCCTTAGATTTGCTGGCTCAACAAGCTTCGGGAATCGCTTCAGGTCAGCTTAACCGTCCCGTTGAAAGGCGCGGTGAAGATGAAGAAGGCCGTTTGCGCGATGCGTTCGAAATGATGCGCATCAGCCTCAAATCTCGCTTAGATGAGCTCAACCGATTGCTGTGGGTGAGTCAAGGTGTTGCCTCTAGCTTAGATTTAGGGCAAGCGGTTCGTCCGGTCCTTGAATCAGCTTTGTCAACCGGGGCTGCTTCCGCCAGAGTAGTCATTATGCCGGGAATATTACCCACCTTTGACCAACAAGAAAATCAAGCTATCACTTTCGCAGATGGGTACTCAGCCCAAATTTATGCATCATTAGACAACCAAATCCTCAATGCCTGCCAGCAACTGGAACGGATTGTCCTGACTAATCCTTATCGCCCGCGTCTATTTCGATACTCGCCTAATGAGCCAGTACCGGAATCATTGATCGCTGTTGCTCTCAAACAGGAAAGTGAATATTTTGGGGTACTTTGGCTGGCATTTGACATTCCGCACGCGTTCAGCGATGAAGAAATCCGTTTTATTACCACAATTGCGGGACAAACCTCTCTCGCCATCGCCAATACACGCCATTATCTGCAGGCGGAAATAGGTCGCAAAAGACTGGAAGCGATCCTAGAATCCACCCCCGACCCAATTCTAGTGACTGATGCCAAAGGTGGGGTGCAATTAGCCAATCCAGCCGCGCTGCGCGCGTTGACCGGCGGAAAAGAATATATAAGTTCTGCCCGTCAACTTCACCTGCCTCCTGCTTTGCAAGAACTGATTCAAACTGCGACCGCCGAACCCCGCTTTGCGGAACTGCTCTTACCCGATGGGAAAGTCTATTCTGCCAGCGCTTCTCTGGTTTTTTCAGATAACCGCCCTGTCAATCGCGTCTGTGTGATGAAAGACATCACCTATTTCAAAGAATTAGATACGCTTAAATCTGAATTTGTTGCGAATGTTTCCCACGATTTACGATCCCCGCTGACCTTGATGCGCGGTTATGCGACTATGCTGGAAATGGTTGGATCATTAAACGAACAACAAGTGAATTATGTGCGCAAAATTGCCACTTCAGTAGAAAGCATGACGCGTTTAATCAATAATTTACTCGATCTGGGAAGGATCGAAGCAGGAGTCGGATTACAGGTAGAACGGATATCGGTTTATGAACTGGTGCCAAAAGTGGTTGGCGATCTTCAATTACAAGCAACTCAAAAACGGATTAATCTCACCCATTCTTTGGCATCTGAAAATCTCCCTCCGATCGAAGCCGATCAGGCCTTGCTTTATCAAGCCTTACACAACCTTCTCGACAATGCGATCAAATTCACCGATTCAGGCGGGGAAGTGAAATTAAACGTTTATCTAAAAGAAGGTCAGCTCATCTTTGCTGTTCAAGATAATGGAATCGGGATTGCCCCCCTTGATCAACCGCGTTTGTTCGAGAAATTTTATCGCGTAAAACGGCCGGATGGGTTCCCTAGCGGATCTGGGCTAGGGCTGGCAATCGTTAAATCCGTTGCGGAACGGCATGGAGGAAAAGTGTGGGTCGAGAGCCAGTTAGGACGAGGATCGATCTTTTATTTAGCTATCCCTGTTCGCCATACGGCGGGAGATAGCTCAGAGGAATAACCCCCCAAAGATACCTGTTTATTTACTCCAAACCGCTGCGTAACACAAAAAAGAATTGGATTAATGGATTGATCAATCTCACGGACGGGGTGTTGGGGTGCCTGTCTCTATTGTACTTCTTGGGGTTGGGGTTAGCTGCAGCAATCGCTCCTCGATTGTAGGGCGAAATTTCTCAGGGATAATCTCTGCCGGTAAACCTGCCAATGCCAGCCAATCACGGTTTGCCAAGCTTTGTTTTCCGTCTTTGTCATACACGAAACCACGCCAATAATAAACAAGCGCCTTTTGTTGTCCTTCTTTCGCCAATGTTTCTGCTAGGTTGAGTTGTGAAACCGCATCGGAATATCTTCCGGAATAGAAAAAAGCCCTGGCTAACGCGATTTGGTATGCAAACCACATATCAGGCGCTTGTCCCATTTTATTTAATTCCATCACTACAGCTCGTCCGTTCAATAAATCATTGACCGCTTGCTGTCCATCCTTGAGTTCCAAATAAAGGCTGCTGCGATAAAGCGGCAAATCGGATTCGTTTGATTTATTGATTTCCGCTTTTTGTAGAGCACTTAATGCCTTCTCTGCATTTTGCGGGTTGCTCATCCCAACCGTCCAACCTTGTTGTAAATCTTTTATACTGCCCATCTCCGCAATGGCTCTTCCATAAAGGTACCATGCCAAGCCGTCTTTTTTGACATACTGGAGATAAACCTGCAGCTTATCTTGCGCCAAACCATAATCCTGATTGAGTAGTGCGCTGTTTCCGTAAAGGAGATAGGTTTCGATCAAAGTGCGATCCAGTTCAAACGCTTGATTGGCTTCTTCTTCTGCAACATCGAAATCTCCTTTATTCAAGGCAAGCTTGGCTTTCAACATATGGGGAAGAGGTGACAAAGGCAATAACCCGCTAAGCTTGGCTACATCTTCTTCTGCCTCAGCTAACTTATTCTGGGATAGAAAATAATTCGCCCGTTCAATATATGCCTCTGCGAAATTCGAATCGAGTTGGATGGCTTTATTCAAATTCGCTAACCCAGCATCCTTCTTCCCTTGTTCAAACTGGATCCGCGCCAACCCTAAATAGGCGGGGGCAAAATTGGGATTTAGCTGAATTGCCCTCTGATACTGCTTCTCTGCTTCGGAATAATTTCCGGAATTTCGTTGCGATTCAGCTAGATAATAGGCAATGTCTGCAGCATCCGTTTCCACTTGTAAAGCTTGCGCAAAAAAATTCGCCGCTGAGGTCCAGTTAGATTGTTCATAAGCAAGCATACCTGCCCGATAGGCTTCCGAAATCGGATGGGGTGTGTTGATATAAATAGGCGTTGGAGTATAGGTTGCCGGTAACATTGCCCATAAAGGAGTGGGTTGCTTTTCAAGTTCTCCTGCCGTTACGGTTGGTTGAGCAACGTAACCGATGAAGGTTGGGCTAGGAGTATAGCTGGGTAAAACTCCCTCGGTTTTGGTAATCGCTACCACAAACCGTTGGGGGGATTTCGAAGCTGCCAACTTGAAACCAAGCAGAAGGATAAGGATAAAAACCAGTATTCCCAATCCCCCGCCGAATAACCATAAACTACGATTTTTACGATTGGACTCTGTGATTAAATCAGGCGGGAGCCTGAGATCTGCATTCCATTTCCTGTGATCTGCGGGTTTAATAGGCGCATTTTCAGGTATGGGTGAGGCGCCTAAAAGAACCAGCCCTTGTTTTGCCACCTGGTTTTGGGGGTCATTGCGGATGACATTTTGCAAACAATATATTTTCTCGCGCCGGTTCTGTACCGCCGCGCTCATCCAAAGCCAATAGGTTGAGTTATCCTGATCCTGGCGGATTAAACGAGTGAGTAAATCTCGGGCACGGTCATATTTTTCCTGCCGAATCGCGTCTATTGCATCCTGGAGCATTCCTTCCGTATCCACCCGGAATTACACTACTCCTATCCTATGCTCAATAGCGGAACAGGGATAAAAACCAGCAAGAAAATTAAAATCGCCAAGTATGCAATCCACTTACGGATTGGATCCAATTCTGTGATCTGGTCCATTGGTTCGGCATATTGACGCCCTAATGTGAAAATTAAGATTGCCCAAAGCCACCAACCGTTCCAATAGATTCCCAAGATAAGCAACAACCCTAAAACAATTGGCAGCAGGCGCGGGGCTTTCTTACCCAATAATACATAAATCACATGTCCACCATCTAACTGACCGGCTGGGATTAAATTCAACGAGGTCACCAATAAACCAGCCCAGCCAGCCCAGGCAACCGGATGAAGCATGACATCTATTCCACCCAGCGGGTAAGGTTTACCGGTGAATAGATAGCGTAACCAGTATAACCAAATTGGCACATTCCCATAACTAGCCGGTTGGGGCAATAATTTTCCAAAAACAATCCACTTGGCAAACAGGTAAATCAGCGAGTTCCCTTCTAACTGAATCCCGACACCTGGCTGAAGGGATGTTGGTAAAATACTAATTTTCGAAAGTGACAAACCCAAAATTAAAACGGGAATCGCCACCGCCAATCCTGAAAGCGGCCCAGCCAAACCAATATCGAGTAATGTGCGCTTGTTTTTCGGCGGTGATTTCATATTGATAAATGCGCCAAGGGTTCCAAACGGACTAAATGGGAAAGGAATGAAGTACGGCAACGTGACATTCTCGCCATGGGCACGGCCAGCCAGATAATGCCCAAACTCATGGGCAAGCAAAATCGCTAACAAACTCCCCGCAAACGCCAGACCGCCGCCCAGACTAGATTGAATCAAGGGCAACCAATCTTTAAGTTGGGTAGGGGCTGCTATTTCCGGCTGATTTCCCATTGCATAAAAGACGCCGGCAATAATCACACTAATGAAAGTCAAACCAAACAAAATTAGGTTGATTGTCAGGCGGGAATTTTTTATTTCTTGTACACCGCGCACCAAATAGATAACATGCTGATCCCCATCTTTGCGGAACAACGGGGTATAGCCGAGCGGTTTTAGATATTCGACCAACTGGTCATAAGCCTGTTCCGAATCGACATATAATTTTCCGCGATAGCGAACATTAAAGGGCTGTTTCCCATCACCTTGTGTAATGTCAGAGATGGTTAAAAAACGAGCAATGATAGAAGTTAGTGGGTCAATTTCTGTAAACATAATACCTCTCAGGCGGGAGTGGATGGGAGTCGAACCCACCGCGGCCCGCAACGCGACCCGCCACCGGTTTTGAAGACCGGGGAACCCACCGGGACTCAACCACTCCCACATTTAAGCATACACCATTGAGCACAGGCTGACAAGGGCAAGATTATCCGATGATGGTTTTAATGGTGTAAATTTAA
>DAOTVW010000122.1:0-5108 GCA_034436035.1 Anaerolineales bacterium | reverse complement strand
ACAAAATACTATTGGAGTAGACCATGGCTTTGCCAGAATTTATTATAAACCTGTTTCGTCGTGCTCGTTATCCTGAAGTAATGAACAAGATCGACGATGCCGTCGAAGGAATGGCTGCCACATTCAGGAATGCAGACATTGGCACACTCAAATCTTTCCGAGATTACATTCCTGGAATGGACTCCATGCATGAATGGCTAAAGGAATATGCACCAACGATGAAGAGAACGGTGCGCAGTCTCATTGATGAGGTGCACAGCCCAGATGTTGTATTTGATCGCTACGGGGATGTTGGTAGACGCATTTACGAGGTTGCTTCCGATGCAAACTTGGAAGGATTGAAGTGGAAGAACAGAATGCTCGAACCGTTCGAAAGGCTTGCTTCAAAGGTGGATGAAGAAGGCTCAACACGAGTCTTCAGGGCACTCGAAAATCCAGAGCTCGCTACCGAATTGTCCAAGCCCGAACGAGAACTACACGACTTCCTCAAAAACCAATACGACTTTTTGTGGAAAAGCTACATTCGACACGTAGCAGGCAGCGATGAAGGATATAATAAGGTGATGCGGATGGCTATGAGAGAAGTCACGGAGCAAGAACTTTCGGAGCTGCCAGAATTCCTTCAGGAAGCTTATCGTTTAACCAAAGCCAAGATCCGTGATTATGCTCCACACTTGTGGAAGCGGGAAGACTTGGTTGAAATGTTGCAGCGTAGATTGACAGAGGTTGTGGCAAAATATGAAACTGCAACCGACCCCAAAACCCAACGAAACCTGATGAAACAAATAAGAGAGTATCAGGATGCATTAAAGAAATTGAGTGGAGGTGATCCCCTCGCTTTTGAAACTATTCCGAAAGATATTTTATTCCGTCACGGCCTACTTAGGAAAGGTGCTCTCGGCTATCAAGAAGATGCCATCCGTTCATACCGATCCTACATTTATTCAATGGCAAAAAAGATTTTCGACGAACCTGCAATACAGGAAATGGCAGCTCTTTATAACAAACTTCCCTATGAAATAAGGCCATATGCAAAATGGTTTATTCGGGACTTTGCTGGATATAATGCCAAAGGGCCACTCGACCAATTGGCAGCCCAACTGTCTTCATACGAATACGTGAGAACACTCGGTTGGAATCTGCGTTCGCCCATTGCTAACCTTACCCAACAGATTAACACTTTCGTTGATGCTGGCCCAGTTGCGTCACTCAAAGGATATATAAGAGCCTTTACCAAAGAAGGAAATGAGTTGTGGAAGAAGAGTGGTTTGAGTGTTGAAATTCCCCACGTCTTAACCGACGAACTCCACCCGCAGGCAACGAGAGTAGAAAAAATAAAACGCATTGCAGGATTCTTCTTCAACCTTGCTGAGGAAGCCAACCGCAAGCACGCTTTCCTCACTTACTTAACCAAAGCCGAAGAAAAATATGGCAAAGGCAGTCCAGAGGCCATCAAGGAAGCAATAAAAGGTGTTTATAAAACCCAATTCCAATATGGTCGAGTGGGCATGCCCAAAGCACTCCGCACTCCAATTGGTCGAACAGCATTTCAGTTTTGGTCGTATCCAATAAAACAGATTGAATTTTTACAAAAGTTGGCCAAAGAAAACCCACTAAAGTTTTTTGAATATGTGGGACTCACCGTCGGTGCAAATCTAACCTTGGAGAGATTGGCAGGGATAGATTTATCTAATGCTCTCGGATTTGGTATAAACTTTTCCGAAGCACTTAATACCTTTGCTTCCTTGTCTAAAGGTGAACTGGATGAAGCTGCTGCCCATGGAAGGTTGACTTTCGCCCAAGGAAGTGGAATGTTGCCAAGTGGGTTTGGGCCAGCTATGTCTTCAATGATTAGCATTAGTCAAGCCTTAATGAAAGGTGAGGGACTTGAACAGATTGTGAAGGAAATAACCCCTGTCAGCTGGGCACGAGTTGAAGAGTTGCTTACAAGCATTAAAGAGCGCACCGCAGAGGGTAAAGTTCCAGTTGGCAAGGTTGATCCTCTCTCAGGGGAAATGAAAGAAGTCTTGTTCGAGCAACCATTGTCGAAGATGGTAATGGAAACTTTTGGTCCAAAGAGTGCAGAAAGAAGTAAGAAAACAAGCGAGTGGTATAAACAAAGCGTAATGGAGCAACTGGAAGCCAAAAGGAAACGACTTATTGCAGAGGCCATCGCTGATGGAAATGCTGAAAAAGCCCAGAAGATGATCGAGCGGTGGAATGTTGTTCCAACCAGAGACTCCATCTATGAAGCCGTCCTACGCAAACAAATACCTCGTGAGTTTAGAAAACAATGGATGAAGAAGGAGCAAAAACAAGCTGTTCGGGAAGAGCAAACGTTGGCTTACAGATTGAAGAAGGCATTGTTTGAGGAGGAGGAAGAGGAATGATTACCAAAGAAACCTTTCAGAGGATGAGTCAAGACTGCAAACTCGATGTTCTCTATGATATTTCAACAGACATTTACAAAGAAGTCAAAAAGAACAAAAAGACCGACTCCACCATTTCAGCCATCTTTGGCTTTATTGGAGGACTGGTTGCTGTCCTCGGAAGCAAAATATTTAGAGGTTGATTATGCCATACTTAGCACGAACAAAGAATCCACTCGGTGAAGCATTAAGGAATGTGATGGTTGGTAAAGAACCTGAAAGCACAAGAGGAAAGGTTGGAAGTGTTCTTGCCGATATTCTTGGATTCTATCCCGAGTTCCAACCAGCCGAAGCCATGTTGACTCCAGCCTACTTGAATGCTGCCCAGCGGGCCGCTTTGGAAGGTATGGGAGTGTCTAAACAATTTATTGAATATGCACAAAAGACACCCAGGAAATTGGGACAAGTAATAAAAAGCATAGAACCATTTGAACACTACCTCAAAGATCAACCAAAAGAGATGGCTGAAAGAGCTCACCGAGCATGGAGGGCAGCAATTACAAGAGAACGTCCAGGCTTTGGCGAACCAATAATACCATTCAAAGAATCTGAATATTCTATGGGTGTAAACGTTCCCAAAACCTACGGTCCTCGTGGTGCTTCGTCTTACTTACACGAAGCTGGACATGTCTTAGAAGACTTCATAGGCAAGATGTCCGATGAAGATCATTTGAGATTGTGGCGAGCGGCAAACAGAATGCCTAAGGAGGATGTAGAATGGATGGAAATGATGACTGGAGTTGCTATGCCATCTGCTGGAGAGATAATTGCAGAAGCATTTAGAGCATATAAAACAGGTGACAAGATTTTTAAAGAATTCCCCGAAACAATAAAACACATGATCAAGAAGTATGCAAAGAGGGCCAGATGATTGAATGGAAGTATATAATGCTACACCACAGTTTGACAAAGGATGGCATCACCGCCAACTGGGATGCCATCCGCCGCTATCACATGGAAGTTATGGGTTGGAAGGATATTGGCTACCACTTTGGGGTGGAGTTGGTTGGAGACAGCTATGTAATTCAGAAAGGACGACCTCTAACAGAATTCGGTGCGCATTGCAAAGAGGGCAATATGAATCGTCAAGCAATCGGCATTTGCTGTGTTGGGAACTTTGATGAAGAACCTCCTCCACCGCAGCAATTAGACGTTTTACGATCAATTGTCTTGAATCTGCTTGACGAGTGGCACATTCCGATTGAGAACATTGTCCCCCACAACAGATACGCCCCTTACAAGAGCTGCCCTGGACGGTTATTTCCGTTTCAGGAGTTTGTTCAAAGTCTACGCCAAGCTTAATCACGTTACACCTCCTCACGGTCTTTCTATTAATAGCAGAAATAGAGCACCACCTACCAAGCTGCTTGCCACTATTAATGCCAAGCCACAAATCACGTCTGTCCATCCATATTCACTGTCAAATAAGCCAGCTATCAATATCCTTATACCGACACCTATGAATGGCAACGCTATTCCAGCTATTATGACTATTCCCAATGCTGTCAAAAAAGCATTCATGTCACACCTCATCCAATCATAATGTTTTCTGGACTGTAATCCAGTTTTTCTATGTATAAAGAAGATCGCTTGCAACGATCATCCAAGTCAGGCCTGTTCTTTACCATCCATATAGCAAACATTAACTCACACATGGCATGAGCCAATGGAGACAGTGACGACTCCTCATCCTTGTCTTTGCCATCCAGGAAAGCAAAAATGTGTCTTAATGCTGCACTGATCAATCTGGAAACCTCTATTCCTTCCTTCCAATTGTGTGCCCCATATTTCTTTTTCCCGTGTTCCAATACTTTGGCCACTTCACTTAGCGCATATCCGTCGAGCAAGGCCATTGGGGGTTTGCCTTCATCTAATTTTGACCCTTTCAATTTTCCACCTCCATTTCCATATCGTTGTCAACCACAATCATCTTTTCCAGCGATGCACTGAATATCTCCACAACTCCAGGTATCATGCCCATTGCCGTTCCCAAAGCCTTGATTGGATCACTCGCCAGAACGCAAGTCTTTGCTTCCACTACCTGAGACCTGCCCTCCGTTGCCAGCCCGCTCGTTCGGCCCACTATCCTTACTACGTATGCTTCTTCCCTCATGTTTAAACACCTCCAACATTGTTATTAATTTGGATGCTCTTTCAGCATCACTCATGAACCTCCAGGGTGTTTCTTTTCCCTGCTCCAAGAAAGTCATAGTTTCCCAATTGTTTATTATCCGACACAACATGTTATATAATGGCCCACTCATTTATACTTCCTCCCCAGGGCGTAAAACGCCCCATCAATGATATAAACCTGAACATCATTGAAGTATCCCGTCCGCTGATCAATGTAGCAATAATTAAACCCATTGACCCACCTGTTTGGCTTATTCCGTAAAAAGTGTGGATTCAACTTGCACAAACAACCGCAACTTTGTCCCTTGTAATATTGAGACACATCCACGGGTGAAACGTGAGTGTAGGTTTGAACATCGTGCACATGTCCATACAAAACCGACACGTGATAAGCTTCTACGGTCTTGCGGGCGTGATATTGGTTAGTATAACAACCATGAATATAAACAAGATGATTAGATATACGGAAAGGAACGTTAAGTGGTAGTATCTCAACGTTATACCTCCTTTGATCAATATTGCTTTCAAGCTCCCAATAACCCTTAC
>DAOTVW010000121.1:0-14282 GCA_034436035.1 Anaerolineales bacterium | reverse complement strand
ATTGCGCTTTGCCATCCTCCCCCGCCAAAAAATTCTAAGGGTCCCAATTCATCCACGATCAAACAATCTACATCCGTTATGGTTTGAAATATGCGGTTTCCCCAGGCAATCGTTTCGGGCTTTATCGCCCAAATGCCTACAACGATATCCTCTGGTTGACCCGGCGCTAATGTTGCAAGCAATTTCCGCTCCTCGTTCGCCACATTCACCGCCTCAATCGCTACCTTTTTATCTCCTTCAAACACCGCTGGACAAAGGATTCCTCCAATCCGCCAACCCTTTTCCTTTGCTTCATTGCTATACGCAGTACAAAAACGAGTTTTTCCACTCCCGCTCTCTCCTGTGATGAGGATAATCCCGCGTTCTACCATTACAGCCATTGCACCACTTTTTTACCATCTAAATCATGCACACGAATCGGCAAGCGATATAACTCACTTAACAAACTCTCATTCAATGTGTCCCCTAATTGTCCATACGCCAACACTCTCCCCCCTTTGAGAAGCAACACATCATCTGCCACAGCATAGACAATTTGGGGATCATGGCTGGTAATCACCAGTGTCACACCCTGACTTTTTAGTTGGCGGAACAACTGCACTAAATTGGCGCTGTTATGCAGGTCAAGATGAGCGGTTGGTTCATCTAAAAATAAGATCTGCGGTTCTTGGGTTAATGCTCGCGCAATCAAAACCAGTTGGCGCTCGCCGCCGCTCAACGCACTAAGGGAGTGATCCCACAACTCCTCAATTCCAACCCGTTTTAAAGCCTGAAATGCACTTTGCACATCCTCCTCACCCGGCTGCCCTAAGGTTGGCAAGTGGGGTGCCCGCCCCATTAAAATAAAATCTAACACCGAATATTCGAATACCATTTGTTCCATTTGCGGCACAAGGGCTATGCGTTTTCCGATCTCCCGCCGTGTGTACGAATGCAAATCGTGACCTTCTAACCGAATCATGCCCTGCCAAGGAGTGAGGATACCTAACGCGAGATGTAAAAGTGTTGTCTTCCCGGCCCCATTGCTTCCTAAAATGGCTGTCATTTTTCCGCGCCGCAGATTAAACTGAAGGCTCTTAACCACCGCTTCTGCGTTGCGGGAATATCCGAATGTCACCTGTTCAAATTCCATAATTGGGTTTGTCATGACTTAACCTTGATCGGGCGTGCCATCATCAAGATCAAGAATGTGACAGCACCAAGTAAGGAAGTGAGAATACCTAATGGTATTTCCCCAGCCAGTACGGTTCGGCTGATATTGTCACAGATCACTGTAAAGAATGCGCCAATCAACATTGCTGCAGGTAAGCTAAAACGGGCATCACTGCCAAACAGACGCCGCGCAATATGGGGGGTGATTAACCCCACCCACCCAACCATGCCTGCCACCGAAATCATCGCTGCGGTGGGCAAGACCGCTGCCACCATCAACAACGTACGCTCTCGGCCTGGATTTGCCCCCAGGGAAAAAGCAACATCATCGGTTAGTGAGAGGATGTTAATTCGCCACCGAAAGAGGAATAGGATAAGCAAACCAATCAAAGTGAAGGGAATGATGGAAATGAATTTTACCCAGGTTATGCTTGCCAAACTTCCCAATAACCAAAAGGTGATTTCAGGCAATTGACGCAATGGGTCAGCCATATATTTTAATAAACCTAAACCAGCAGAAAAGAACGCCGAAACGGCAATTCCAGCCAAAACTAGACGCAAAATCCAACCGCCATAATGCAAACGATGGGCTAAGAATACCGAAGCACCCAGGCCGAGAAACGCAAAAATGGCAGAAAAACTTTGAATCAGTATAGCGGATCCACTTAGGAAGACAATACAAAACGCAGCGCCAAAAGCAGCTCCTTGTGAGACACCTAAAAAACCCGGTTCCACTAATGGGTTATTAAATAAAAGTTGAAACACCATCCCGGCTGCACTTAATGTCATCCCGAGCATGATGGCGGTCAATAAGCGTGGAAGACGCAAATTCAAAACAAGGCGCTGAGCCAGGTCATCGCTGGCGAGTTTTTCCCAGTGAATAAATCCCAGTGTAGGATATCTACCAAAAAACAACGATATCCACAGTAAAGCAATCAAGCCTATGCCCAGCGCCCAAATCCATGTCTGATGATGATTGGTGCGCGTTCGTACTTCCTGAACGGCATCACTGAGTTCCATTAGGGCAGATCTCCCTTAAAGGTAGGACGGATATTTTGATCAAAATATGCCTGGTCTAAACCATACAAGGTTTTATAAAAGGTTTTTGCTTCAGCAACGATGTCGAGGTTAGGGAACAAATCGGGGTGCATTCGGCCGGCAAGCCAGGTCAAACCTAAGATCCAGCGTACATCCGGTTGATCCCAACTATATAAATCCCCAGCAAAAGCATAAAGCTGGTTCTCTTTGACCGCTCGCAACTCCTTCCAGGCAGCATCGTCCTTTAATTGTTTGACGATATCCGTAGGGTTTTTATTATACGAGATGATATACACCTGATCAGCGTCCCAAGCTGCAATTTGTTCTAAAGTAACTTGCGTCCAACCCTTGGCTGGATTGGCATCCACCCATGCTGGTTCTCCGCCAGCCATTTGAACCATTTTGGTCTGCATCCATTCTAATGGTGGTACATTGAAAGCTACTTTCCCATCTTTATCGGTGTAATAAAGAAGTAAAACACGCGGTTTTTTCTGAGCTTTCTCAACGACATTTGCAATTTCATTAATCTTGTTTTGATAATAATCCTGAATAGATTTAGCTCGTTCTGGATCTTGAAATACCTCACCAAAGATGGCTAAATCCCGTACGTAACTTTCAGGCGTCTCAAAATCCACATACACAACCGGTATTTGCAATTGTTCAATTGGTTTACCCACCGTTTCCGCCAGATAACTCTTCAAAATAACCAAATCCGGTTTTAATGCAGCAACTTGCTCAGCACCAGCATCCCCTGCCAAAACCTCTTTTTGGCCATAATTCGGGTCAATCAATTTGATAAAATTACCCGACCCTTGTCCGGCATTCCCCAAACCAATCACCCGTTGCAGCGCTTCAGGAAATGTGTATGCTGCATCCGCTAACATGAAGAGAGCCTTGCCGGTAATGACAATACGCATTGGAGCACTGGGAAGATTGACTTGTCGGTTTAACGCATCCGTGATCGTAATCCCAGCCACCGTTTCAGTGGAAGCAGCGGTCGGATTGGGAATTTCGACTGTCGGGGATGGCATCGCCTGAGGTGCTTCTGTCATTACCACTTGAGTGGGGCTTTCTACGGTGTTCGCAGCCGGCTGGACCGCCGGTGCACAAGCAGTCAGAATGCCAAGAAGGATGAGAATGGTCATGATTGTATTGCGTGTGTGCTTCATTTTTGGGCAACTCCTTCGCGTTGGATAGATACCAGCCGAACACCTAATTGGTGTAGCTGATGAAAGTTAGCTCCCTGGATCACACCCTGAATTACCGTATCCATTTTTTCAACGACGGATCCTGAGAGAATCTTCACACCTAATTCAAATAACTGCGGAGAAAGAGGAGTAGTGGGTCCTAATAATAAGACCAGCGCATCTTTGCGGGGCAAGGTGATTAAATGATCAAAGGTACGATTTAATAATGTCATCGAGGTAATGGCGACGATATCTGCTTGAGGAAGGATTTCATCGGCTGCCTGGGCTGGCAAATCACCAGGGTGAGGATTTTGTTCTAACACCCATAGGTTTCCTACTCGATTTTTCAAACGCGGCACAAAGGGGAAATGACCGATCAGGGCTACATTTTTATCTTTTCCGTGTTTGGCAATCACTTCTTCGGCATTGATGTCTTGCCAGAGTTGTGGATTACGCGGCAACAGAGCATTGATCGCCGCCATCCCAATGGAAACCTGGCTGGGACTGGTTGATTGAATCCAGCTGGCTAATTCGTATGCGGGGATTGAATTCAAAAAGCCAGCCTGGGGGATTGCCGGTTCGTTGGTGAAATGATGCGATTCATCTCCCATCGTTGCAGCTAAACCACAACGTTGTTCTCCTGCTATCTCAACCACTACTGCAGTCCAATATAATCCCACATAAACCGCTTTGGTCACTCCCATTTCGAGAGTTGGTTGAAGCAAATTGTAAAGTGGTTGCATTCCCATACACACTCCTCTGTCTTTTCTTTTGATTAACAAAAAACTGTCTCCCTGGTAAGGAGACAGCGTTAATAACAGCTCGGCTGTTCCTCCTTTCCAAGGTCTGCTCCCTCTTTGAAAAAAGTTTTCGAAGAGGGGACAAGACGGGGGGCTGAGGTGTTTCCACACCCAACCGGGGTCATCGTTTCCGATGACCGGCTCGATCGCCATGAGGGCTACCTTTTAGGCTTTCAAGCTCGGAGTGATGGGATTATATCCCCTTCTCATTTTATCGTCAATGATTTTCTTTTGTAGGGCGGGTTTCCCTTCCTACCATCCGTAGGGCGGCTTTCTATACCCGACAACCCTTAGGGCGGGTTTCCATACCCTTGGTACCGCAATTCCGCCGGGGATAAATCCCCTGCTCAAAGCATACAAGTCGGTTGAAACCGACTCATTATGAGTCCGCTTTAGTGGACTTCCATGAACTGAGGCGGGACTTGAGGCCCCACCGATACAAACCGGAATGGGTCGGGGCTCCATACCCGACAACCCGTAGAGCGGGATTCCCTTCCCGCCCTACTTACCTCAATATTATGCTTTGCTAAGCGCTTGTTCGAGATCCCACAAAATATCCTCAATATCTTCCAACCCTATGCTCAAACGGACGAAATCGGGTGAAACTCCTGCGCTGAGCAGTTGTTCCTCATTCAATTGACTATGCGTGGTGGTGGCGGGGTGAATCGCCAAACTTTTTGCATCACCCACGTTTGCCAGGTGACTAAAGAGCTGCAAACTTTCAATGAATTTTTTGCCCGCCGGCGCTCCGCCTTTGATACCAAAACCCAGGATTGCGCCAGCCCCCTTGGGCAAGTATTTCCGGGCAGCAGCATAATCTGGATGCCCAGGCAAACCGGGGTATGTGACCCACGACACTTTCGGATGGCTATCTAAAAATTCTGCTACCTTTTGGGCATTGGCGACATGCCGTTCCATGCGCAAGCTCAACGTTTCCAAGCCTTGTAAAAATAAGAACGAATTAAAGGGAGAGATACAACCACCAAAATCGCGTAGAATCTGCACACGCGCCTTGAGGATAAACGCCGCTGCACCGAGAGAAGCATAAACCAATCCATGATAAGATGGATCAGGCGTATTGAAATTGGGGAAGCGTGGATTCCCTTTCCATTCAAAATTTCCACCATCTACAATTAAACCGCCAATGGAAGTGCCATGTCCGCCTATGAATTTAGTCGCCGAATGGACGATGATGTTTGCGCCATATTCAAAGGGCCGCGCCAGATAGGGTGTTGCAAAGGTATTATCAATCATCAATGGTATCCCGAACTCCTGCCCAATCTTCGCAACCTCTTCAAAGGGAAACACATTGATGCGTGGGTTTCCCAACGTTTCACCATAGAGTAGTTTCGTATTTGGTCGAATAGCACGTCGAAAATTTTCCGCATTACTGGGATCGACAAAGGTCACCTCAATCCCTAAACGGGGAAAAGAGTAGGCGAATTGGTTATACGTGCCGCCATACAATGTAGAAGCAGAGACAATATGATCTCCTGCACCCGCTAAAGCAAAGATGGCATGGGTTTGGGCTGCATGACCCGAGCTTACGGCTAATGCACCCACGCCCCCTTCTAAGTCCGCGATGCGCTGCTCTAACACATCACTGGTTGGATTCATGATTCGAGTGTAGATATTGCCGCTTTCTTCCAGCGCGAACAGACGCGCAGCGTGTTCTGTGTCTTTGAATACATACGAAGTGGTTTGATAAATCGGCACCGCCATAGCATTCGTGGTCGGATCCGCTTTCTGCCCCGCATGCAGCTGGCGGGTGGTAAATCCAAATTGTCGATGTTGGTTTTGTTCTGTCATTGTTAATTCCTTTCTTTTCATTGATTTGTATCGCTTCATAAACCGATAGGCGTAAAGCGTTGAAACCGCTTAAGGTCGTAGGGGGTTTCTTGGTAGACGTAATAGTTGATCCAATTGGCAAATAACAAGTGCGCATGGCTGCGCCAGCTCACAATTGGGGGGCGATGCGGATCATTATCCGGGTAATAGTTAACGGGTACATGGATCGGTAATCCAGCAGCTACATCACGATCATATTCACTCTTTAACGTCAATGGATCATATTCCGAATGTCCCGTTACAAAAATTTGTCGTCCATCGCGGGTAGCCACAAGGTAAACCCCCGCTTCTTCTGATTCGAGTAATATCCTCAGCTCTGGTACTTTTTCAATGTCCTCCCGGCGTACCTCGGTGTGACGGGAATGCGGTGCGTAAACCACATCGTCGAAACCACGTAAAAGCTTGACGTGATTTTCAAGGATATGATGGGGAAAGACCCCAAACATTTTGGCTGGCAGGGGATATTTCGGGATGCCAAATTGATGATAGAGCGCCGCTTGTGCTGCCCAGCAAATATAAAATAAGGAAAACACATTTTTCAATCCCCAATCCATGATTTCTGTCAATTCATCCCAATAGTCCACCTCTTCAAAAGGGAGATGTTCCACCGGTGCACCAGTGATGATTAAGCCATCAAACTTTTGATCTTTAACCTCCGCAAAAGTCTGATAGAAAGTGAGCAAATGCTCTTCGGGGGTATTCTTGCTTGTGTGCGAATTAGTCCGCAACAGCGTCACTTCCACTTGTAAGGGCGTATTTCCGAGCAAACGCAACAACTGCGTCTCAGTCGCGATCTTGGTAGGCATAAGATTGAGTATGGCAATGCGAAGAGACCGGATGTCTTGATGGATGGCGCGCGTTTCATTCATGACAAAGATATTTTCCGCTTGCAAAATCTCCTTTGCCGGAAGTTTATCAGGGATGATGATTGGCATAGTAACCTCCAGAAGTGATGTAAGATAAAAAGTTCATAGCCGAAAAAATGGACGATAGCGATTGCATAGAAAAGAAAACCAGTATTAAAACAAAAAACTTGAGAGCAAACTCCCAAGCCTTTCTCTCAGGGTTGCTCCGCCTTCTGTTTGTGGAGGGGAGCAATGCACCTGGTTGGATTATTTTCTTATGGGTTAATACGCAAGAAATCCTGTCCCGGGTGACATTGCTCCCCTACCCATGGACATCAACATATTCATACTGGTTGGATTCCTATGTATCGTGTTCATATTTCCTGGCTATGATGTGGTATTTATACCATATTTATCCGATTTGTCAATAGTGAATGTTGAAAAAAAGTTTTAATTGACCAAATAGTCAAATATTTAAATGTTTGTAGAAGAGATAAGTCAAACACAAGCCCTTATGCTGGATTCTGACGTATATCAAGAACTTTATTGAAAAGGGAAGAAATTCCTTCTTTCGGGATTGTTACTCGAGAAGCATTGATTGCGGGTTGATATTTGTTGGGATACAAATTAATAAAGACCTGTCTCCGCAAAAGCCCTTCGTTTTGAACTCTATAGCCACGCCGGCGATTCGGGCTGTATACCCACTTATGAAATCTGACAGGTCTCCATGAAAGTCTTGCGTAATGAGTTTCATATACATGCGAACGATTCGGATAGCATACCTACTTGTGAGACCTGTCAGGTTTGAACTCGACGGTAGCCTGCAGACACAACCATACTTCCCTTGTGTTCTGGACGCCGATAACGCCAAATTGAACTTGTGTTTTTCGGGGAGCCCCTATCTCTCCCCATTTCAGAACTTCGAAATAAGTGGATGAAAGGGGTGCTACCATCAGATCAGTTGCTGCGTTAGTTATCCCATCTCAATGATAAAAGTGGTGACAACTGCCTATGATTTCATCTTAAAATCATGGGGCTTAAGATATTCAGTAGCAGATCGGAAGGTCAAAGCAGAAGATGGCAAGGATCTCGAACAAACGAAATTTTTCTTTGGCAACAAATCTCATATCAGAATAAATACTTAATTCGGCATTTATCAATTTTCAGTTCAATACCTTTTTACCGTGTTGGTGCTCAATCTCAAACGGATGGTGAAAATTTTAACCGTCTTGGTTTCGAAACACAAAAAGTTTCCCATGTATAACCGAGGACGATTCTATCGATGGGAACCGGAAAAAGGAATAAAAGATAAAAATTTAGTTAAATTATCTAACTGCTTCTAATGAACCTTTTCGAGGTCAATAATTACGCAGAATGATTGGTAATGCAATTCTCTTTACGTATTCAAAGGCACCGATGTCGCAACCACCCACCCTTAAATAACCGCGTTGATCGGTCGCTGGGCAGCCGGAATTGTCACCGGCATTGATCGCCGGACTGGTGGGCTGAAGAGCATGTGTTTGAGTTGCGCCACCATTATTTGCCAATGGCAAAATCTGGGGATTGAGATCATGCTTATCAAAACCACAACTATGACCAGCATCTAAATTGTGTCCCAATGGAGTTAATGGACTACCAGCACAATTATTTCCAGGAAAGGCATTCCCGACAAGGACATTTTTTACAATAATTTTCCCATTGCGATCATTACTCGTGTCACGATAAATCTCACCTCCATTATTAATATAAGTTGAATTTCCTGTCACGGTAACATTGAGGAGGTTTGCATCATAATAACTATAAACATAAATTCCTCCACCTTTATTTGATGAGAGGTTGCCGCTTATCGTCACATTCGTGAGATTCATTTTATAGCCTTGATATATTCCACCTCCGTTGCCTCCACTGCCTATATTGATAGCTTGGTTGTTGTTAATGGTCGTATTTGTGATGGTAATTTCCCCACTCGAATAAATGCCACCTCCATTGAAGGCTTGGTTGTTGTTAATCGTTGTATTCGTGATGGTAATTTCCCCACTCGAATAAATACCTCCTCCATTACCATCAGCAGTCGCATAAGCAATAGTGACATTGGTTAGGGTTGCATGGTTTTCATTAAATAAACCTCCTCCATTAGTCGCCGTACCAAAAGTTAATGAAGAATTGTTGATTGTCAAATCTCCATCGTTATAAATTGAACCCCCATGATATGCGTTATTATTACCAAACGAAACCAGGTTTAAATGCGCATTAGCATTTACAAGATTGTATAAACCTCCACCACACGCACTACTGTAATTTGCTATGAAAAGCACTTTTTCAAGACTCAAAGACCCGTTATTGCGTATTCCCCCACCGCAATATCCACTATCATCTCCGCCCTGAATTGTCATATCGGACAAAAAGACTTGTGCATTGGATTGAATATCGAAAACGCGTTCACCTATGTTATCAGCATCAATTATTGTCTTCGTGTTGCTAACCCCATGAAGGATAACATTCCCCGTCAAATCAAGGTCACCTTTTTGGGCATCATCATCACTACCCACTATGTTTAATTTATACGTTCCACTGGGTAAGGAAATGGTATCTGTGCTGTTACTGCTTCCTGCTGGACATTGGTCGACCGCGTGATTTAAGTTAGCCGCGCGAATTGCCTCACGCAATGAACAATCGCCATCCGTATTTAACTCATCATCCGTCGTATTAACACCGATTGTGACATTGGTGCTGGAGGTAAGGTTAGTAGAAGCGCCGAAAACAACAAATTCGCTCTCTCTCAGTAAGATAAAAACAAGGAAAGAAAACACAAGTAAAGAGATTTTTGGATTCATTTTCAATCTCCTTTCCAGATAATCAAATATCCACTTCTGAGAAGAGGTATTGGGAAATTAAAGCGGTGGATTATGATTATTTATTATTTATTATAATTCACGATAAACAGAATATAAATAATATATCTGTTATCTTCGACAGTTTTACTGACGTATCCCGCCACACTTATCATCTTTATAGAAAAAGATTTTTCTCAACCCTTCGGCTCTGTTTTACCTAAGAGCGTTCCGTTATTTCTTTTTATCACTATACACCGCTTTGGCAATGCTCCAAAAGCGCTCGCCAAATCGTTCCACTGTTTGAGCCACCCCATTTTCAAGCAAATGTTGGAGCACTTGCTCCGCTTGACCAGGCAAATATCGGTCGATGTTTTGCTTCAATACTTGTTCCTCTACCGGATGACGGGTCAGGATATCCAAAACAGCTTCCTCGATGCTGCTATGCCCGCTTAAGTCAAAACTACCGTCAGCAGGTGAAACCGGATGAGCAATTTCGCCCAAAATGGAAATCGCCCGCAACACTGCCTCTTGGCTGGGGACTTTCACCCATGCTTCAGCCGGTGGACGGGTGGGCAAGTTAATGTGCACCTGATCTGGATGGATTTCTTTCAGGATCTCGGCAATCTCTGCTAAGGCTTGGGGGGTATCATTAAGTCCTTCGACCAGCATCACCTCCACCCATAACTTTCCCTTGTACTCGCGGCGAAAACTCTTTAACCCCTCCACCAACCGCTCGAATGTGATCTCAGGCCAGGGTCGGTTAATTTTACGGTAAAGCTGCGCGTTTCCAGCATCGAGCGTTGGCAAGACCGCATCTGCTAACAGCAAATCCTGCCGCACTTCTTCTAAATACAGTAATGAGCCATTGGTAATGACGGCGATTGGGATAGTGGTCATTTGTTTAATTTCGCGAATCAGCCAACCAATACCCGAATGTAGTGTTGGTTCCCCTGAGCCAACAAAGGTGATCCAATCAATCTCACCATCTCGATGTGCTTTCAATGCATCCTGAAGCTCTGCAAGTATTTCTGCGCGCGGGATATATTCTTTACGTTCATTGGTGAGCGGCACAGTACGACCAAGCTGGCAATACACACAATTCCAGTTACAGGTTTTCGCCGGTATCGGATCAATGCCTAATGATTGACCTAAACGTCGTGATGGTACCGGACCGAATACGGCGCTCATTATTCTTTCACCATTCTAGTCCCGCATTTCGGGCATGTCATTTCGTAACAGGGTTTTCCAGCACTATGCGGCAGTCGTTCACCGCATTTTGGGCAAACACAAAATCCGCCTGGACCAGAGCCGGGTTTGTTACCACCGCCGCGTCCTCTTCCCTGCCCACCGGGAGCGCCTTGTCCGCGCCCGCGTCCAAATCGAGAAAGCCAGTTTGCCATTTCTACCTCCTTAATCATCAAATATGGAGATCACTCACCAACGGATCTTCAATAACAAAATGCCTTTCCGTTGCCTGGTCGGATTCATCACTCGGGCAGATTATCAATAAGGAGCGGGTGATCCCCTCCCCTTTGCTTCCCCATTGATGCGGAATATGTGCTTCAAAAATCAAACTATCTCCTGCTTCCAGGATATAGGTTTCCTCTCCAATGCGATATTCCAGACATCCTTCCAGACAATAGACAAATTCCTGCCCGGTATGAACAATCGGATTTGCACCGCTATCCGCACCAGGTTCTAATGTGACCAACAAGGGTTGTCCCCCCGCCAAAGTTATCCCGCTGCCTAAATCTTCCAGTATCCCATGGTTGAATTGGGCTTGTGGACGATGCCCTGATTTTTGAAAAACGACCGTTTTTGGCTCTTCAATGCTCTCGAAAAAAGCAGTAATCGGAACCTGCAGTGCCAAGGCGAGTTGTTGTAAGGTGCTGACGCTTGGGGAAGTTTTGTTGTTTTCAATGAGGCACAAGGTATTGACATTCAATCCGCTCTTTTCTGCCAATGCCCGTAAAGAAAAACCTTGTGCTTGTCGCACTTCCCGTAAACGAGAACCAACATCCAGATTGGCATTCAGGTTCTCTACCGCAGTCTGCCGGGTGTTCATTAATTTGGAAGAGGGAACAGGTATCTGTTTCCATCCCTGTCGTCGCCTGTGCCGCATCTCACCGAATGGTTGAGGAGTCATAATTTTCTTTCTCCAGATAAGGTTCTATTCGCTAAAAGCCTATGCTTGTAGTTGCGTTTTCAGTAGAAAGGTTTAATAATATTATAGTACATTATTTGAATTTATCAATAGCTTGTACCAATATAATCAATTAATCTATAATAAAGATGGTTAGCCCTTATTGCTGGGATGATTCGCCTAGGCGCACTTTTACAATGATCGTCTTTGTCCCTCTTGCTAATTCGATGTTCACTGTATCGCCCGGTTTATATTGAAAGAGGGCATTGATATAGGAATGATTTTCATCGATGGGGACTTCACCGATTTTGGTCAAAATATCGCCACGCTGGATTCCAGCTTGATCGGCCGGACTGCCAGGCACAACTGCTGTGACATACACCCCCCATTGCACCGGCAAATCATATACCGCCGCGACATTGGGTGTGATCAGTTGCCAGCGAATCCCTAAATAAGGACGGGAGACATATCCTTTCTGGATGATCTGTTCCGCTACGCTGCGGGCAGTATTAATAGGGATAGCAAAGCCTAAACCTTCTGCCACAGCCCCAGTCGGCGTTCCCCGCACAACCAACGTATTGATTCCAATTACTTGCCCAAGTAAATTTACTAAAGGACCGCCAGAATTACCCTGGTTGATCGCTGCATCGGTTTGAATCAGGTTTTCGATTTGATAACCCTGACCACTATCAATGGAGCGCCCCGTTGCGCTGATCACCCCCATTGTTACCGTATTTCGAAAATCCCCTAAGGGCGAGCCGATTGCAATCACGATTTCACCGGGTGTCAGGATGTCCGAATTGCCGAGCGGAGCCACTGCTGGGATTTTTCCCTGCGTTTTCAAGACTGCTACATCGGCATAGATATCCGTTCCAACAATTTTGGCATCCTGCTGGCTGCCATCCGATAAAATCACCTGTACCTGGCTGGTATTCTCGACCACATGATTATTGGTCAAGATATAACCCTGATCGGAGATAAAAACGCCACTCCCGCTTACTGTTTGATCGCCGGTTGGACCAAAAAAGGTCATCTGTCCGGGGATATTTCCAACCACCGTCACCACTGCAGGCGCCACTTTTTGAACCGCCTCGGTGATACTGCTCTGGACTTCGCTGACGTTAACTTGCAAAGCCGTTGGAACATTATTCACTGCTGCTGCAGTTGGTAAACTGGGAGTGGGCTGCATCATTTGATTTTGGGCATGGACAAATTGGTACACCGTCCAACCTCCCACCAGCATACCGCTAAACCCAGAAACGAATCCTACCAACAATATCAGGAACAAAGCAATCCATTTGTTATTCATCCGCACACACTTTCTTGGTTTATCCACCGCGATGACCTTCTCTTCACCCAACGAACAAACGCGTCAATTCCTCCTACCACCAAGCTGATCATCCCTATCACAACGATATCTTTAAGCAATCCTGCCAAACCCCGCCCAATAGAAAACGTGTTCTGCTCCCGATCCGCGAAGGCTGATTCTGGGGCAAAGGAATCTGGCGAAGTATTCCTCCCTGCTCCCCCTATTAAGCCTGTTCCTAATCCTTTACCACTATAAGCGTTCTCATCAAATACATTGTTTCCAGCGGGGGTGTCCACAATCCCACTGAAGCCGCGCTGTACTGCAAGATAAACACCCCAGCCGATTAACCCCATCACGAATAATAATATGAATAAGATCATGAATGTGCGTCCAATTTTGAACATAGAAGTTACCTCCAAATTATAATCTTCGTTGTTATCCACATCTGGTTATTTTTTTGACTTAATCAGTTCTTCCTCGTTTTTTATCGGTATAGCAACAGGATGAGGCACCGCAATCGAAATCCGATCTTTAATTGGTACGACAATCAGCCGTTTAAAATAGGTGACAATCCATTTCCAATGTAAAGCGAAATGCACCGCCACAAGGAATAACATCAAGTTTGCCGAGAAATCATGGATAAAGCGCCAGGAATGGTTATGCACAATATTGATCGCAAACAATGGTAGTATCGTGCGCGAGATGATCAATCCGCTTAGCATTGTAGCGACAAACGATATCAACAAAAATAGGTCTACGAGATAATTTAACCTTGATGAATGAAACAGCTTGCGGAAATAACGCAAGGTTACTTGGACAATCCAATCCCAATGGTAAAACAAATGGATGACGATCATCGCGAAGAAAGACAAACCCAACCATTCATGCAGGGAAATTCCGGTTATAGCTGGTTCGGAAAGGATTAAGAATGAAATCAAGATCAATCCATCCACCAGAAAATTACGTTTTGTGATCATAACAAACTCCTAATTCGTGTTTTTTGATAATCTAAGTCTAAAACAAACCTGTTTAGAAATTGTTAAGAAGGTGTTGAAAGATTATTGGGATTATCCAAAGATAAAAGGGCTTTTCCCGCTGGTTGAGTAGCGAGCCTAGCGAGCATATC
>DAOTVW010000120.1:0-2749 GCA_034436035.1 Anaerolineales bacterium | reverse complement strand
GTATTAAACCAGGTTTATGCTGATAAAGTTTTCATCAGCGTGGATGGCATTAGTTTGAAACATGGGTGTACGGTACCATCCAATGATGAAGCCGAAGTAATTTGCAAAATGCTTGAACGCACCCAGGGGGTAAAAACCATTGTGGTAGATCATTCAAAGTGGGGAGTCGTTTCCAATTTTGAAGTAGCACGGTTGGATCAAATCCAACGGCTCATCACCGATGACGGGCTAGACAGCCATGCCCGGGAGATGTTAGCCGACCGACCTATTGAGTTGGTCATCGCTAGTCGGCAAGCACAAGAGACCTGATAGGTACAGCTCCGTGCGGATAAAACCTGTCAGGTCTTTTTGTTTATTCTTAATTTTTGGAGGTTGGAATGTCTTTTTTATTCAAGAAAAGTAAGAAGAAGTTTACCCGCCTGTTTTTCGCAACGGACTTGCATGGTTCTGAAAGGACATATCGAAAGTTTATCAACGCTGGTAAATTTTACGAGGCTAATGTCCTGGTGATGGGCGGTGATATCACTGGAAAACTATTGATACCCATAATCAAAGAAAATAATGGTCATTACCGGGCAACATTGCAGGGTACAGTGCGCCATGTGGAAATCGAGGAGGAATACAAAAACCTGATCGAGACTATTGGTTTGCTAGGGTTTTATTACAAAGTGATGGATGAAGATGAGTATAAATCTTTGCAGGGAAATCAAGCTGCCATTGACGAGTTATTCCATGAGCTGGCACGAAAAAGATTGGAGGAATGGATTGACCTGGCAGAGACTCGATTAAAAGGGACGGGAATCCGTTGTTTCGTAACGGGGGGCAACGATGATGATCCAGAGGTGTTAAAGGTATTGAAGCGTGAGGGTACCGAGGCATTTATCGCATGCGAAGGGGATGCGGTATTTGTGGACGACGAACATTGTATGATCAGCGTTGGTTACAGCACCCCAACTCCATGGAAAACACCACGGGAAATCCCCGATGAGCAGTTAGGCGCTTTTATAGAAGAGATGGTGGCAAAAGTGCCGGATATGAACAAGGCGATATTCAATTTCCATGACCCACCCAATGACTCCACACTGGATACTTGTCCGGAGCTGGATTGGAGCACAGATCCGCCTACGCCGATCGTTAAAGCTGGCCAAATTGTGATGCATGGTGCGGGCAGTAAATCGGTGCGCAAGGCGATTGAAAAATATCAACCCATGCTTGGTTTACACGGGCATATCCATGAGTCACGCGGTGTGGTGAAAATTGGTCGAACAACCTGTATTAATCCAGGCAGCGAATATGGCGAGGGATTTTTACGTGGCTGTTTAGTCAATATATCCGAGGGGAATGTCGAAAGTTTTCAGATGACAAATGGATAAATTGACGATTTGAGATTACTTTGAGAGGAGGTGAATGGATTATTTTTTTATATTGTTTTATTTCTTTACTTGACGAATCATTTTAAATCTGCGAGATTATTTTAATAACGAGAGGAGAATACCATGACTACGACAACTGCTACCCCTGAAGTGTTTGTGCGCAAGGCATCTGGCTTGGTGCGGGTGATGTCCCCTTGGGCGGCCTTCGTGTACAACATATTGACAATGGGATTGATATTCCCATGGACCTATTTATGGGCACCAGGTGCTTTACCAGGTGGTAAATTAGTATGGGGGATTTTATTAGCCATGCTGATCGAAATTCCGATCGCATTTGTGTATGTATGGCTTTCGACCGCAATGCCCCGCTCGGGGGGTGATTATGTTTTCGAAAGCCGTGTATTTGGCGGTGGTGTTGCCTTTACAGTTGTAATGTCTGGATATGTTATCTGGATTTTGCAGTGGGTGGCGCTTTCCGGTTGGCTTGTTTCCTATCTTGGATTCGCGCCACTCTTTTTAGGCTTAGGGGCAACGTTGGGCAATAGTTCTTTGTTCAACTTGGGGGTTTGGTTTACCCAACCAACGGGCATTGTGATCGTCAGCATCCTGAATGCTCTCATCGCTGCGTACATTTTGGTAACCGGTTTTAAGAATTACATCAAGCTGCAAAATGTGATGATCGTGGCAATCGCAATTGCCTTCCTAACGACCTTAATAGTGCTCTTCACAACGGATCCGGCAACGGTTCCACAAAAACTCAATGCCTTTTCAGTAGCAGCAGGTGGATCGGCGAATTTTTACCAGGAAGCGATTGACGCGGTTAAAGCAGCGGGTATCGATCTCAATCCACCGTTTAGTTTGATGGCAACCCTGCTGATTGCACCAATTGCCTGGACTTCGTTGCAATGGGCAACCTACTCTGCTCAGCAGAATGGTGAGATCAAAGACGCACGCTCCTTCTCCAGCCAAACTTTCATCATGGTGGGTTCCTTGATTGTAACCGGTGTATTATTAGCTTTATTGGCAGTCGGATTGGAGAAAGCCATCGGCACCCAATTCTTATACGTGGCTGGTGCTGGTTATTGGTCGCTGATACCAGAGGCGAATATTGCCGGGTTTAACCTGTGGCCTCCCATCTTGGCGGTTGCATTAACCGGTAGCCCCATCGTTGTGCTATTAATTGCTTTCGGTTATATCATGAATGGACACCAAATCGTCCATAACTGTTATATAGGTATGACCCGTGTTATGGTGGCAATGTCGCTCGATCGACTCTTGCCCGAATGGTTTAGCCGAGTGGATGAACGACATCATACCCCTGCAAATGCACACTGGGCTTATTTCTTAGCGAGCATCCCGGTGATTTTAGCTTACAA
>DAOTVW010000119.1:0-12969 GCA_034436035.1 Anaerolineales bacterium | reverse complement strand
ATGGGGGCAATCGCACCAACTTTTTTCGTCTTAGCTATCAGTCGGATCATTGAGGGAATTGGTGCTGGTTTAATAGGAGTGATTGCTCCGGCGACACTAGCCCAATGGTTTCCACCTCGCCAATTAGGAACAGCGATGGGTATTTGGGCAACCTGGGCACCGGTTGGGAGTATCGTCATGTATAATATTGCCCCTGCTTTAAATTCCCATTTCGGGTGGAGATCGATTTGGTGGTTCGGAGTAGGCTATACCATTCTAACGGCGTTATTGTATGCTAATTTTATTCGTCGTCCACCGGAAGAAAAAAAGGAAATTAAGCCATCCAATCCGCTTTCAGAAATGCGAAGTGCGTTTTCACAACGGGGGATATGGTTGTTAGCCATTACTTTTGCCTGTTTTAATTTGGTCTTGGTGTCATTGGGTACTTATTATCCTACGTTCTTAAGCACAATACATGGCTATTCATTGGATAAGGCTGGGTTCTACAGTAGTCTTGCGACCATGTTGATCCTTTTTTCTGCCCCATTTGCTGGCTGGCTCTCCGATCGCATAGGGTCTCGCCGTTGGTTCCTGGCAGGACCATTTTTAGCGATTGCCGTTCTCCTATTATTTCCATTTCGAGTCAGTGGCTGGCAAATTATTTTGGTCATGATTCTACAAGGTTTAATAGCTGGCGCAATCCCAACGATGACTTTTGCCGCTACTTCTGAGGTGGTAGCCAAGCCAGAATGGGCTGGGTTGGGACTTGCTTTAATTCTCGTGGGACAAAATTTTGGTCAATTGATTGGACCGATCTTTTTTGGTGATATCGCCCAATATTATGGCTGGATAATTGCTGGATATTCTTTAATTCCCTTTTGTTTAGTTGGTTTTGGGTGCGCTTGGAAACTGCGTCTCCATTAAATTCATTTTCTATTTTCAACCCTTTTCCCTTCATGTTACAATTGTATTTGTTCGCCGTTTAATCTGGAGGAAACTTAATGACAATCCAGCATCTCATTATGTTGGTCATCGTTATTGGCGCGGTGATCCTGTTCTCTCTCGAGGTCTTTTCCATTGATATTATTGCACTGGGGGTATTATTAAGCTTAATCCTGACCGGCTTGCTGCCATTGGAGAGTGCCTTTGCTGGTTTCGGCAATGAAACGATCATTATCATTGTGGGACTGCTCATCCTTACTGCGTCCTTGATCCGCAACGGGGCAATTGAATTAATCAGCCGCAAAATTCTGGGGCGCACGAACAACAATTCCAACCATTTGCTCTTCTTGTTGATGGCGCTCGTCTCTTTCACGAGCAGTTTTATCAGTAACACCGCTGCTACAGCATTGTTTGTCCCGATTGGTACGGCGGTGGCACAACGAACTCGTTTGAATCTATCCAAAGTGCTCCTTCCGGTTGCCTATGCAGCCATTTTAGCGAGCTCTGTCACCTTGGTAGCCTCGTCTACGAATATTGTCGTCAGCGGTATCTTGCAGCAGTATGGGCAAGCAAGATTGGGCCTCTTTGAGTTAACCCCGGTTGGATTACCCATTATGCTGATTGGCCTTATTTATATGGTTGCCATTGGTTTAAAACTCATCCCTCAAAGGGCGGTACCAGATACCCTGGCGGATGAATTTGGCTTACGCCCTTATATCTCGGAAATTGTGCTGCTGCCAAATTGTCAATTGATTGGTAAAACTATTTTTGAGGCGGATTTGAGCAACAAACTCGATCTAACCATTCTGGCGCTATACCGTGATGAAAACCGCCAGATCATACCTTCGGCGAATACGATTTTACGCGAAGGAGATGTGTTACTCGTGGAAGGCAGCCGCGATCAAATTTTAAAGGCGAAAGATAACATTGGGATAGAACTCTACCATGAAAGCGCTTCTAATCAAGAGATGCAGGGTCTCGAGAAACGGCTTTATGAAGCTATTATTCTGCCGCGTTCTTTCTTGATCGGCCGGACATTACGCGGGTTAAATTTGCGCAGCCGTTACCGGGTGAATGTTTTAGCAATTCATCGCCAAGAAGAAACCATCACGCAAAAAATCAATCAGATTGTATTGAAATTAGGTGATGTGCTTTTGATTCAGGGTGAATCGCAAGATGTGGCGGCTTTGGAGAATAACGGCATGTTTCGTATCATCAACCAGATTGAGGAACGCCGGTTAGATACCCGCCGCACACGCACTGCCACCTTGATCTTCGTTGGAGTGTTGTTATTGTCCGCAATTGGCATCATTGCCCTTCCGGTTGCCATTCTCGGTGGGGTTATTTTAGCTTTCTTAACCCGTTGTATCACTCCCGAAGAAGCTTATCGTGAAGTCGAATGGAAAATTGTGATTCTGATTGGCAGCATGCTGGGATTAGGGATGGCAATGGAGCAAAGCGGTACGGCTCAGTTTCTGGCGCAGCAATTGGCTCACTGGGTAGGGGCAGCCCATCCAGTATGGTTGTTAAGCGGTTTTTTCTTATTGTCACTACTCCTTACTCAGCCCATGTCGAATCAAGCCGCTGCGGCAGTCGTGTTACCCGTTGCTATCCGAACAGCGCTTCAATTAGGGCTCAACCCGCGTGCATTTGCTGTGATGATCGCTATCGGTGCCAGTGCTTCGTTCATAACCCCTTTAGAGCCAGCTTGTTTGATGATCTATGGGTTAGGGCGTTACCGATTTTTTGATTTTGTCAAAGTCGGGAGTCTATTGACGGTTTTTATTTACCTTGTGGCAATCATCCTGGTTCCCTGGATCTGGCATTTGAGATAAAGCACGGATAATAAAAGGCAAGTTGGCCAGATGTTTATGAAAAGAATGGCTGAACTTGTCATAATCTAATGACCAATCCACCATTGTACTTGCAATGCAATATCTCGTCGGTTTTTTAAATTAACAACCGACTCAGGCACTATATCAAATGAAATGGATAGTTAAAAAGATCTCTCCCCCTTTTTTATCTTTTACCCTTTGCGAGCGTAATCCGGCAGCAAAATCGGTGAGCGCAGAGCACCATTGATCCCCACCGAATCGAGTTGCCGATTCCAGGCTGACACATGTTCCAATGTTGGTTTTCCGTGGGTTATTTCTTTACACAAAGCTGCAGCTGTTCTTCCGGCACGCCTGCCAAAAACACATACATCCAATAAACTGTTGCCCATTAATCGGTTGCGTCCATGGACTCCACCACTGGTTTCACCTGCTACTAACAAGCCCGGTACACTCGTATGGCAATTGGCATCAATTTTAACCCCGCCATTTTGGTAATGCAGGGTTGGATAAACCAAAATGGGTTGTTTGGTCATGTCAATATTAAAGCGACGATATTGCCGAAACATTGCTGGTAAGGCTTTCTCGATCGTCCCTGCACCGTTTATTAAATCAATCATGGGTGTATCGAGCCACACCGCCGGTTGCCCACCAGGAGTGACGATACCCAAATGCCTTTCTTTGCATTCGCGAATAAACGCTGCTGCTTCTACATCGCGCGGCTCGAGAGGATAGACAAACTGCTCGCCTTTGATATTCACCGGTTGGGCACCTAACCCACGCACTTTTTCTGTGACCAATTGCCCTAAGATTTGTTCCGGGTAGGCTGCTCCTGTGGGATGATATTGCATGGTATCCAAGAATACCAGTTCTGCACCTGCCCGATAAGCAAGCACGATGCCATCTCCGGTGGCGCCATAATGATTGGTGGTTGGAAACCCTTGGTAATGCAGACGCCCGCTTCCACCAGTTGCGATAACCACTACTTTAGTTTTAACATAAAAATAGTGACCGGTTTCCAAATTCATCAGGATCGCACCACAGACACTACCTTTATCATCTAGTACTAATTCAACCGCCGGTGAGAATTCCATCACATCAATATCCGGACGGTTACGAACTTCATCTCGTAAGACACGCATGATTTCTGCACCACTGTAGTCACGCGCCGAATGCATTCGTTTACGGCTTGTACCTCCCCCGTGTTCTTCCATCATTGTCCCGTCTGGATATTTATCAAACATGACACCTAAACTTTCCAACCAATCAATGACTAATGGTGCATCTTTAACCAATGCTTCCACCAGATCAGGAAAGTTTGCAAAATGCCCCCCTCCAATCACATCTAGGTAATGAATTGCCGGTGAGTCGTTTGGCCGATCGGCTGCTTGAATGCCACCTTGAGCCATCATGGTATTGGCATCTCCAAAGCGTAATTTCGTGGCAAGAATCACTTTCGCGCCATTCTCCTGTGCCAGCAGCGCTGCGCTTGCCCCTGCCCCTCCCCCGCCGATGACCAAAATATCGGACTCATATTCGGGTTGACTCAAATCGAAATCTTCACTTACATGAGGCCTTCCTTCGATGACTTTAGCTAACTCTAATGGCATACGCATACCTTTACAACACCCAACCCGTATTTCTCGCATTCCTTCTGTGAGATAATCTGGGTGAAAAGAGTTCAGTAATTTTTGGCGTTCTTCCAGCGACATCGTTGGGAATACCTGACCGATGCGTTGGGCACGGGTAGCCTCAACCACTTTTATACTTTCCAACATTTCAGCAGTATAGGTCATCTCATCCTTCCTTATGGTTCAATTGTGCGGGCGACATAACGCTCTTTTAATGCATTGCTATCCAAGTTTTTCAGTTCTGTGAGTTCCGCATCGAACGCGCCTTGTTGAATCTCACTCACACGTTGTGCTAAATGGGCTGATCGTGGTGCTAAATATTTACCATATAGTCGCCGAGCAAGGATGGCAATGTTATACTGAGGCTCTTCGGCAGGGCAGCGAGCGGCACAAAGGCCACACATAATACAATCAAAAGACATATTTGCCAGACTTTCGATATCACCGCGCATTGCCGCTGCCATATATCCTTTGACATTAAGCTCTTGCGGACATGCTTTTGTGCAGGTACCACATCCCAAACAGCGTAAAATCTCAGGATAAACCTGAAAAAGCGTTGTCGCTTTTGCCTCCAACTCATTGATATCATAACTGGCTCGTTTGGCAGGGAAAAAGGGTATCTGTCCCAAATACATTTCCGGTTTCACCACTGTTTGGCAGGCTAATCCGAAATATAGTTTGGGATCATCTTTGATGCGGTAGACCGTTGAGCACGCCCCGCAGAATCCGCCGCGACAACCGACACCCCGAATCAATGTATAACCAGCCCATTCCATCGCTTTCATGATGGTGAGGCTGGATGGTACTTCATACCGTTTTCCCATGATATAAATTGGAACTAACTCATACGCTTCTGCCATAATTCCTTCTCCTCATTTCCTGAAGATGTGTTCCGTTTCGCTCCTTCAGAGTGTACTTTTCAGGTTACTACTCGTTTTGAAATAGGTTTGCTTTTTCATTCACCAACCTCCGTCCATTCATCCGCTTTAAATGTGACTAAAGGAAGTGCCTCATCCATGCTGCGCCCTGGTTGGTAATCAAATGTCTTTTGCAGTTGTTGACCAACCGTGCGAAATACCAATCCAACCGGTAGTTCAGCTGGACAAGCTTCGGTACACATCCCACAACCAACGCAGGACAACGCCATATGGTTCATGCGAGTAAGATGAAACAACATAGTATCGGCTGGCATTCGAAAAGCGCCTTTTTGCTGCGACCATTCTATATATTGCATTGGTTCGTGATCGAAGACCGCGCTCTTGAACACACAAGTCTTGCAATAACAAATCGGGCAAACAGTCATGCAGTTATGACAACGAATACAAGCGGCAAAAACATTTTGGATTCCATTCTCATCCGCAATTCGTTCGTGTATTTCTGTAAAAACTGTATCGCGTCGTTGACTTCGATATCCTATTAGTTCGCTGACGACCTTATTTTGGCTGCTAGCTGGAGCAGGGCTTAGATTTAATTTTTCAGCAAGTGAATCATCGACTTCTAAAAAGAGCGCTTCATCTAAATCGCTTTCCAACAACTTTATGCGAAGTGCGGCTTTTTCAAAAGTGGGTTGTTCACATATCTGACAGGCGGAACGCAAGGATGGATTATCACTTTGGGGATTCTTCTGCAGAGCCTGGAAAAGCTCTTTCCATAATGGTTGGTCTGATTCGGATTCTTTTTTTAGAAAAGTCGGCACATTATAGGTGCCTGCGCAATCAATCGCAATAAGCAATAAATCATCAAGGCAAGCTTGTTGCATTTTAGTTAGCTCTACCAAAGCCCTTAACTCACAAGATCGCATGATAACACCAACGCGGGCGCGCGGCTTACGCACACTGACTTTGCCTGCTAATGTGGCTGTATTGACCGCCAGCACCGGCGCAAGCGGATCAGCGTGATCCAATAAATCGGGGTTGCTTACTAAAGCTGGTGTGATTGTACCTTTTGGTGTACGCATGGGTAACAACAAAGCATCCACTATTTTTTCCGCAAGCAATTTCTTAAATAACGCCTGTAGTGCTTCTAAGGTACTTCTATTTTCAAGTTGGATTATTGCTTCCATATTTTTCTCTTCGTTACATCAGCCAAAATTTCTTACGAATGACGTCCCGATGAAATTCGAGACGTTTAGTTATTTTCCTGATTATTGCTAAACTAGACTGCCCAAATTTGTTTGTAAGGGTTTGGACCCATGGCTTTAATCGCGGCTGTCATTTCCCGCACCGTATCGGCGAAGCGTGTACCTTCACTAGCGCTGATCCAGCGCAGCCAAATGCGCTCCTCTTCAAATCCAGTATTTTTCAAGATTTCTTTCAAGGCAACGATCCGCCGCCGGGCTTTGTAATTGCCTTCCTGATAATGGCAGTCGCCAGGATGACAGCCGCCGATGAGAATGCCATCCGCCCCAGATAAATCAGCCTTAAGCACATAAATGGGGTCAACCGCTCCGCTACACATCAGGCGAATTATGCGTATATTGGGTGGATATTGCAGCCGGCTGGTCCCAGCCAGATCCGCCCCTGTATAGGTACACCAGTTACAAAGAAAAGCGATGATTTTTGGCTCAAAAGTTGTTTCACTCATCTTCCATCATTCCTCATTGTGCTCAATGATTAATCAAATAGGTATCACAGCGATATTTCTTATGCAATTGCCGCGTCAATCATTTCTGAAATTTGTAAAAATTCGAACCCTAGCTGCTGGCTTGCCTTGTTAGGGCACGCTACTACACAAGCCCCACATCCCTGACATAACACAGCCACGACTTCTGCATACGCAGCACCAGCTTCCAAACGCCGTGCTCCATACGGACACACCTCTACGCACAACCCGCACGCGGAACATAAACGTGGATTGACGCTGGCGATAATTGGAGTGGCGGTTAATTCTTTCTTTGCCAGGAGTGCAACCGCTCGAATGGCAGCAGCTTTTGCTTGAGCGATTGTTTCATCCATGGCACGGGGTGAATGTGCTAAACCGCATAAATAAACTCCATCGGCGGCAAAGTCAACTGGGCGAAGTTTTACATGCGCTTCCAAGAAGAAACCTTCGGCTGTTAAAGGTAATTTCAACAATTGGCTCAACGCCTCATTGCCTGGTTGTGCTTCCACCCCAATGCTCAACACAACCCGTTCTGATTCAAACTTGAGCCATTCTTGTTCCGGTTGTGATAACACCTCAACCTCCAGCGTCGAAGTCCCTTGTTTTACCTCAGGTGGTGTTTGGGGATCGAATTGAACGAAGAGCACCCCATTTTGACGAGCTTCCTGATAAAGGCGTTCCCGAAAGCCATAGCTGCGGATATCACGATATAGGATCACTACTTCGCTTTGGGGTGACCGCCGTTTGATTTCCAGCGCATTTTTAATCGCCTGGGTGCAGCATATACGCGAGCAATAGGGGTGGTCATCATCGCGCGAATCGACACACTGAATCATGACTACCCGCTGTGGTAAGGTAGTCCCATTCATCAATTCTGCTTCCATCTCTCTCTGAGAAATCACTCCCGCCATCTCACCATAACCATAAAGTCGAGTGGGGATCTCGCGGGCACCACTTGCGACAACAATGGCACCATGGGGAATCTCCTCTCTGCTTCCATCCTTATGACAGATAGTAGAGACATATTGCCCAACATATCCATGGATATCTAGAACTTCGCTTTCAGTGAAGACAGAGATGCGTGGGTCACTACGTACTTGATGGATTAATTCAGATAAAACCGCCTGTGGATTACTGCCATCAACTCCCACAAAAATATGCCGCAAGTTCCCGCCTAGCTCTCCCTCCCGTTCTACCAGGTAGACCGGGAAACCCTGTTGGGCAATGGATTGAGCTGCTGTCAACCCGGCTAAACCTCCCCCGATCACCAGTGCCTGGTGAGAAATCTCGAAGGTGCCGCGCTTAATGGGCTTTAAGCGACGCGCTTTCGCTACTGCCATTGCCACCAATTCTTTGGCTTTCTCTGTGGCAATTTGCGGTGTGGCACGATGTACCCAGGCGTCTTGTTCGCGTATGTTCGCCAGTTCAAATAGATGAGGATTCAGACCTGCCTGGCGGATGGTATCTTGGAAGAGAGGCTCATGCGTTCGGGGAGTACAACTGGCAACCACCACGCGGTTCAAACCGTGCTCGCGGATTTTAGCGGTGATCTTTTGCTGGGTATCTTGCGAGCAAGTATACAGATTCCGTTCTGCGTAAGCTACATTCGGTAATGTTTTGGCGAATTCCACAACATCAGGTACATCTACCACCCCTCCGATGTTGATGCCACAATGACAAACAAACACACCCACACGTGGTTCTTCCTGACTTACATCTCTTTCAGGTGGATAAACCGCTTGACGAGTGAGCGTACCGCGCCCACCGGCTAATAAGGCGGAGGCTTGTGCGGCAGCACAACTGGCTTCAATAACTGTTTCCGGGATGTCCTTCGGTTCACTAAATGCCCCTGCTACATAAAAACCTTCTCGATTGGTCTGGGCAGGATGATAAAGCGGTGCTTCAGCAAAACCAAATTCATTCACCCGAATGCCTAGCCTGTGAGCTGTTTCTATTGCAGCAGAGCTTGGTTTAAGTCCAACGGACAATACTACCAAATCGAACTCTTCTTCCTGAGGGATTGGCTTACCTTCGGCTGTAAAAGTGACATAGTTAACCCGTAAATTTTTACTCTGTGGAACCTCTTTGACACTGGAAACCATGCTGCGAATATAGCGAACTCCATTTTCCTTTTCTGCGCGCGTGATATAGGCATCAAATCCCTTGCCAAAAGCGCGGATATCCATATAGAAAATTGTCGCTTGAATATTGCTATCATGCTCCATCGCAATGATGGCTTCTTTGGTGGCATACATGCAACACACCGATGAGCAATATCCTTGATCACAACTGATATCGCGTGAGCCCACACATTGGATCCAGGCAATCTTCCGCGGATGAGCGGCATCGGATGGGCGCTGAACCACTCCAGAGAATGGACCAGAAGCGCTTAACATGCGTTCAAATTGGATGCTGGTAACCACATTCGCATATCTTCCATAGCCATATTCTGGGCGTATTGAACCATCCATTGGTTCTACGCCGGGAGTGAGCAGGATTGCGCCAACCGGAATTTCTTCTATCGTCTCGACTTGATTGTGATCGATGGCGTTGGCACGGCAGGTATAGACGCATTGCAAACATTCCGAACAAATCCCGCAACCTAAACAGCGGGAAGCTTCGGCGCGCGCTTCCTCTTCGCTTAAACCTAGATAGACCTCTGCAAAGTCATGTTTGCGTTCTGCGGCGGGTCTTGGTTTGGTATCATGGCGGATATGATAGTCCTGTGCAGCAGTGATCGCGCGTTGTTGGATTTCTAATTCACTAAGCTGAACTAATGGAGGTCGTTGGAGTTCTGATTTTAGCGGTTTACCCTGTAAGAAACGGTCAATCGATGTGGCAGCACGGTGACCTGCAGCAATAGCATTGACGATGAAGGAAGTACCGGTCACGACATCCCCACCAGCAAAAATCCCGGGGACATTTGTAGCCAATGTTTCCTCATCAACATGGGGAAAACGACCGCGCACCATCTCCACTTTTCCCTGAAGGCATTCCACTTGCGGGCGCTGCCCGATGGCGAATATCACTGTATCGGCAGCAATGATTTCTTCCGTGCCGGTAATTTCATCAAAATCTGGCCGTCCATCCACAAAACCACGAAAGTTGATTTGAGTGCAACGGACGCCGGTCACTTTGCCGTTATCTTGAGCGATTTCCTTGAAAGTACGCGAAGGGAAGACCTCAATCCCTTCGTCCTGTGCATCACGGATTTCCCAATCATGCGCTGGCATTGTCTCTCGACTTTCCAAACAAGACATTCCAACCCAACTCGCCCCAAGCCGTATTGCGCTCATCGCTGCGTCAATGGCAACATTGCCACCGCCGAGCACCAGAACCCTTTTCCCTTTGATAAATTGGTCTAAGTCTTCGGTCGCGCTCAAGCTAACTTGGCGTAAAAAGTCCGTTGCCACCAATACCTGTGGCAAATCCACTCCAGGGATGGGCAGCTTAATTCCGCCATGAGCACCTACTGCCACGAAAACAGCGTCGTAACCTTGCTCTAACAGACCTGGCACATCTTTAACCGGGGAATTCAACCGTAATTCCACACCCTCAGCCAGGATTTCATCAACTTCCCGTTGCACCAACTCATAAGGGAGTCGATATTGCGGTACTCCAACGCGCATCATCCCGCCTGCCACTGGCAAGGCTTCAAATACCGTAACAGCATACCCCAACCGGCGTAAATCTAAAGCACAGGTCAATCCAGCGGGACCAGCGCCAACAACAGCGACGTTTTTATGACGGGTATCTGTTTGAACTTCATGCCACTTCACTGCCTGTGGATCGAGCTCGCCGTGATCCATCTTAGACCAAACCCAGTCAGTGACAAATCGTTTGAGCGCCATAATATTCACCGGCTCACTCACCTGGTTTAATGAACAAGCATCCTCACAGCGATGATTGCAGACTCTGCCGCACACAGACGGGAAAGGATTATCTTCTTTGATGGTACGATAAGCGTCTAAATAGCGGCCCTCGCGCACCAAAGCAACATAGCCTTGAGCTCGTTGGTTGATCGGGCAGGCATTTCGACAAGGTGACATACCTTGCTTTTCAATCGCATAAGCGTTTGGAATCGCCTGCGGATAAGGTTTATAGATGGCTTTTCGAAGCGATAAATCACCATTGAATAAATCCAGGCGTGGCACAGGACAAGCTGTTGCGCAATCCCCACAACCAGTGCAAGCGTCCAGTTTAACATAGCGGGGTTTTCGTTTTACTTTGGCACGAAAATCACCCGCTTCTCCTTCTACTCCTATTACTTCCGATGTGGTTAGGATTTCAATATTGAGATGACGACCGACCTCAACCAGCTTGGGAGACATGATGCACATGGCGCAGTCATTGGTGGGGAAGGTCTTATCCAACTGTGCCATTGTCCCGCCAATCGCCGGACTACTTTCGACCAGGTAGACCTTAAACCCGGCTTCGGCGAGGTCAAGGGAAGCTTGCATACCCCCAATCCCAGCGCCGATAACCATCACCGCTCCAATCGGTTTTTTATTATTTTCTCCTATAGTATCTGTCATAATTTTCGCTCAATCTACCAAATTTATAAACTCATAGTTTGCATGTATCATTTGCCATTGTTTTTCTCTGCTAAAAATCTTTTCTAGCCTTTTTGTGGTAATACCTGATCTAACAATGGAAGCGGATTGATTAAATGCTTTTTCCACCATCCCGAAGCCTCGGTTAAATTAAATGCCAATCCGATGAGCTCGGTAAAATAGAAAATCGGCATTTTGGGGTCTTCCCTCTGCCGCATTTCAAGATTCAATTGACACAACGGACAACTGGTGACAATCGTCTGTGCGCCAGCTTCCCGGGCGTGGTCAGCCAAGTTACTCACAAGGCGAGCTGCAATATCGGATTTGGTGAGGGTTAACCCGCCCCCACAGCATTCCGTTGCATAAGACCAGGGAACTGCCTCAGCTCCGAGAACTGAGATTAATTGATTCATCCATTGCGGATTTTCCGGGTTTTCAAATTGGGTTACCCGCGGTGGACGAACGAGCAGACAACCATAATATCCTACCGCTTTCAAACCACGCAATGGTCTAACCACCCGCTCTGCTACGCTTTTCAATCCAATCTGGGTGACAATAACATCTAATATGGGGCGAACCGCAATATTTCCTTGATAGGTAAAACCAATAATTTGTTCTAACTGTGCTCGCTTTTGAGGGTCATGGCGCAATTCGTAGTCTGCTGTTTTATGGCGGTTGAAGCAAGCTGCGCATGGCATGACGATATCTTTGCCGGCTGCTTGCGCCAGAGAGATGTTGCGGGTGGGTAAAGCCAAGGCTAAGAGGGGATCCAGACTATGGGCAGAAGTAGCACCGCAACAATTCCAATCCTCAATTTCATTTAGTTCGACTTGCAAGGCTTTGAATACCGCACGCACCGAGGCATCATACTCGCTGGCGGTCGATTCCAGGCTGCAACCGGGATAATAGGTAAAAGCCGTCATTTTACTCTCCAACCTGTTCCAATTGAGGCACCTGTTCCTCCTCTAAACGAGCACATTGATTAAAAATTTGCTGGACAGTTTTTTGATTTTTAATGCGTTTGGGAATGATGGGTACCTTACCCTTGAGAATGAGTTGCACGCCGCTATCCATATCCGCCATCAGGTGCATCGTCCATAATTTATAAGCAAGGAGCAAACTAGCCTCATGGGTGCGTCCTAGTGTTTGGACGACAAAAAGGAATAACTTATGGAATTTGACAGCGTCGCTCTCCGCGCCCTGAATTCCCGCTTGAATAGCTTCAAACCGTAGGCTGTCCATCACCCGCGCAATATTTATTCCGTTGGGACAGCGTGCACCACAAGTTTCACAAGCTGCACAAAGCCAAATATCGCGGCTTTGCAACACCCGCTCGCGTTCTCCCAGCTGAATCAAGCGCAAAATCCGGTCTGGTCCATACTCCATCTCCTTTACCACCGGGCAACCCGCCGTGCATTTGTGGCAATGGAA
>DAOTVW010000118.1:0-50578 GCA_034436035.1 Anaerolineales bacterium | reverse complement strand
TGTAGAGGACGAAAAACATCCTCCTTGCGCAGGAAAGCTTAAAACAATCATTGCACAGGAAGTCATTTGAGAAATAGAGAAAAAATTCCCTACTTACAAAAGAAAAAGTACCCGTTCGCGGGTACTTTTATTCCTGATCTTCACCAGCCCTTTGGGAAATTTAAGATCAATAGGCTTTACTCACGATCCTCATTGCGCTCTAGTGAAACCCAACCGCGCCGCAGGGCTACCAGGGCTGCCTGGGTGCGGCTATTGACATGTAATTTGTTATAGATTTCGCTCAGGCGGTTGGCAACTGTCCGTTCCGATAGACATAACCGCTCGGCAATGGTTTTATTATCTTCCCCCTGGGCAACCAAACGTAAGACCTGCATTTCCCCCTCGGTAAGCGTCTCGATCGGTTCAGCGGTATTGCTTACAGAGCTGAGCCGGCGAAATTCATCCAGTAAGCGCGCCGCCAGAGAAGGGTCTACCAACGCCTCTCCACGATGTACGGCTTGAATGGCTTCCACTAATTCGTGCTCATCGATGTCTTTGAGCAAATAACCGCATGCTCCAGCTTTGATCGCTTCAAAGACATATTGATCCTGACGGTACATCGTTAAAATAATCACCCGTACCGCGGGATTGCTCTCGGTGATGATGTGGGTTGCCTGCACGCCATCCAGGATAGGCATCTGGATGTCCATCAATACCACATCTGGCTTTAACCGCCTTGCCAAGTGAACAGCCTGCTCCCCGTTCTCCGCCTCGCCCACCACTACGATGTTTTCACACCCATCGAATAGGTGACATAATCCCTGGCGAAACAGGCGATGATCGTCAGCAATAAGAACTCGTATAGGGGACAATCGCTTGAACGCTCCTTCTTATAATTATTGGATTAATGCGGACAATTTTTTCATTGTTTTAATTCTGATGAGTTTTCCAATTTAATGATGATCGTTGTTCCTTTTCCAATGTGGGATTCGATTTCAATGGAACCGCCTAACGCTTCAATCCGTTCCCGCATCTGCTGCAAACCGAGGTGACCTTCTTGGGCGAGTTTGGTTAATTTTGAGGAGTCAAAACCAATCCCGTCATCTTTTACCATCAGGGTAACTCCATGAGAAAAATCGAAGGTGAGCCACACCGAATGAGCTTGCGCATGGCGAGCAACATTATGCATCGTCTCTTGCAGGATGCGGAATAACAGTGGTTCGAGGGTTGGTGAAAGACTTTGCCGGTCGCCAATGACCTCGTTGTAGATGATTAATTGGTTTTGTTCTCCAAATTCGGTAAGAAAACGTTCTAACGCCGACCAGAAACCGAGTTCTTCAAGGGCTACAGGGCGTAATGCAAAAATTACACTGCGGATTTCACGAATTTTTTCTCCTAGCAAACCATGTAACCACTCCAATTCTGATTTCAACTTTTCTGGGTTGCTGTCTACCATAGATTGCCATCGGCGGGTTTGGAGACGTAACGCAGCCAAATCCTGCGCCAATCCATCATGAATTTCGTGGGCTATGCGCCTTCTTTCCTCGCCGATCGCCTCTTCTTCGGATTTTCGCTCTTTCTCAATCGTGATATCTTCAATGGTAAGGATATAATGCAAGGGGTTATGACGAAGTGCTGCAGCGCTTATCCGTGCTGGAAACTCACTACCATTGGAACGAATTGCCTTTGTTTCCAGTGAGAGCGTGTGATTGGATGGATTCTCTTGAAAACAATGTTGAATTTTTGGATACTCTGTGTTGGGGAAGTAATGCAATAAAGCGTTTTGATTATTTCCCGGTTGCTCTTCTTGGAACATATCGCTCCATTTGCGGTTTACTTGAATTATCTGAATCGGGTCATAAGATAAATCTAATTCACAGACGCCCAGGGGAGCATTTTCAAATAGGGATCGAAAACGTTCCTCGCTTATGCGTAATTTGGTAACCTGACTAAGTCGTGCATTAATAAATAGATAGAATAGACTGCCCAAAACGCTAATAATGAGAAAACGGAACCACCAGGTTTGCCAAAAAGGAGGAGTTATGATTATGTTTATTGCTGTACCCTGTTCGTTCCAAACGCCGTCATTATTGCTGCCTTTTACTCGGAATACATATTTCCCTGGTGGGATGTTGGTATAGCTAGCATAATGGCGATTGCCGATATCAATCCATTCTTTGTCAAAGCCTTCCAGCCGGTAGGCATATTGGTTTTTGGATGGATCGGTATAGTCAAGCGCAGCGAATTCGAACGCAAAGAAGGTATCTTTATAGGAAAGGCGGATTTCTTCGAGATCATTGATATCTTTTTCGAAACCAATGACCTGATCAAATTTGCGGAAGGCGGTCAAAACGACGGGAGGGATATGAGGATTTTCGTGAATATCTTGCGGATAAAAAGCATTAAATCCGTCGATCCCTCCAAAAAACATCTCACCATCTGGGCTTTGTGATGCCGAACCGATGATGAAAGAATTACCTTGCAAACCATCGCTGATATCGAAGTTTTTAAATGTTTTCATGTACGGGTTAAAAACTGAAATTCCTTTGCCCATAGTCCCCAACCACAGATTGTCTTGCTGATCTCCCAAGATGGATACAATAGAATCATCCGGCAAGCCATCTTCAACAGTGTACACCGTGAATTCTTTTGTGGAGGGATCGAAGGCGTTTAACCCAGCATGGGTCCCAACCCAAAGTCTTCCATCCTGACCTTGGTAAAGTGACCAGACAAAATCATTGCTTAAGGAAGACGGATCGGCAGGGTCATGCCGATATTGGGTAAAGATGCCGCTTTGGAGGTTAAAGTGCACTAAACCGGAGTATGTGCCTAACCATAAATCTCCTTTTTGGTCTTGAATAAGTGCCCTAATGCCGTAAGTGTCAATCATACTGGTGGGTAAATCCGAGTCATGCACATAACGGGTGAACAAACCTGTTAGTGGGTCGAAAGAGTTAAGTGTGCCAGGCTCTTCGGTTGCAATCCATATTTGATGTGCTCGATCTTCATATATAACCTTTACGGCACCAGCTGCAATACTGCGTGGATTGTTTTCGTCGGAATAATAATGGATGAAGGCATCATTCTTAGGATCATAGCGGTCTAAACCACGCGCTGTGCCAATCCAAAGATTATGGTTGTGATCTTCGAACAATGCTGTCACATGATTGTGGTTCAGGCTGTGAGGGTCATTCTCATCATGAATGTAATGGCGTATCTTCCCTATGGAACGGTCGTAATGATCCAATCCATTATTGTGATATCCGATCCACAATGTACCGGCATGATCTTTCAAAACTGCTCCAACTGCGGCGTTTTGAATGCTATTAGGAGTTAAAGGATCTGCTTGATAGCGGTGGAAGCGGTCCTTGGCAGGGGCATATTTGTTAATGCCACCTCCGTCAGTAGCTATCCATAAAATACCACTGTCATCTACGAACAAGTAGGTTATTTTATTCTCACTCAGGCTAGAAGGGTCTAATGGATTGTGCTGAAACGGGGTGATATTTTTTGAAAGCGGATCATAGGCGAATAAGCCGTTTTGTGAGCCCACCCAAAGTGTCCCTTTTGGATCCATCATAAGCGAAGTTACCTGCAGATTACTCAAGACAAGATTTTGTGGGAAAAAGCGTTTTTGTAGTGGATTGTAGGTCACCAATCCGCCTCGTTTTTCGTCTTGCAGGTTGCCTGTGCCCACCCATAACACCCCGTTTGGATCTATCAGCAATGCTGTGACCCTTTCGTTAGGCAGGCTAAAAGGGTCACTAGAAGCATGATGGAATGCAGCGAATCGATCCTCTGTCCGATCGTAAACGTTCAGCCCTCCATACTCTGTGCCAATCCATAGTTGCCCTTGCTCATCTTCGATCAGTGCATTGATGTGATTGTCGCTAAGGCTGGATTCATCGGCTGGATCATTAAGGTATTGTCGAAAGCTTCCACTTGTGCGATCATAGCGATAAAGCCCACTGCCAGCAGTGCCGATCCACATAATGCCTTGCGAATCCTCGAGGATGGCATTCACGGATTCATAAATTTCCCCATAATGGACAAAGCTTTTTCGATCCGCAGCTAACCGATCCAATCCAGAAACGGTTCCGATCCAGAGTTCCCCCTGAGCACTCTCGTAAAGCACATTGATTGTATCATTGCTCAATGAATCGGGTTGACTGCGGAGATGGTGAAAGGACACGAATGAGTTGCCATCGAAGCGATCCAACCCCCCTTGCGTACCAATCCAAATGAAACCGAGGTAATCTTGGATTATGCAGCGCGCGATATCATGAGAAAGCCCATCCGTGGTATTAAGATGGACTAACCGTGGTGATGAGGATTGTGCAAAGGCAGGGGAAGGGAAAAGGGCGGCAGCCAGCAATACGAGAATGGCTGCACAGGTTTTGCAAACGAAAAACCAAAATACTTTCTTCCGGTTGTTCACGGTATAACTTGATTTCCGTTAAGATAAAAAAGTCTTTTGGAATCCTAATCTTACTATACAAGAAATTATCTTTCTCTGCAAGTGTTAATGAGAAAATTGGCATCACGATATCGGAACTCGAAGAATACAAGAATGACACCCCCATGGTTTGTAGACCATATTGGCTTTGCAAGAATATCAACGTTGGAAAAGTTTTGTCGAGCGATAGTGATGTTGCCTTTGGTTGAGGCGGGCTTGAGTCCCTGACGATACAAGCAGGATTAAACCCATTGCACTCTTCTGACTCAGCTCCGTTAAATTGGTTGCGAAATGAATTCCGCTTTACGAAATGAAGATCAACTTTCGTAATGATTTAATTTTTCCTTTGCGGAATTGTTATTAAATGGGGATATAATCTTAATTAGAAATCCACTTTTTGGTGGAAATTTGAATTAAAAGCTTTATTTGTAGGATAAGGAGGATGAAATGACAACCGTAACCTGGTATGGACATGCATGTATTGGGATTGAAAGTGGTGGTTATCATATTTTGGTAGATCCCTTCCTCCGTGATAACCCGGCAGCGACGATAAAACCTGACCAAGTTAAAGCAGATTTTATACTGGTGAGCCATGGCCATGGGGATCATGTCGGCGATACGGTCGAAATCGCAAAGAAGCAAGATGCTTTGGTGATCAGTAATTTTGAGGTTGCAAATTGGTTATCAAAACAAGGTGTACGCACCCATCCACAACATATTGGTGGAGGCTTTCATCACCCGTTTGGCTATTTAAAACTAACCCAGGCTGTGCATGGCTCGGCGCTGCCAGATGGCAGTTATGGTGGAAATCCAGCTGGATTTCTTTTATATACCGCCGATGGGAAGAAAATTTACTTGGCCTGCGATACCGGATTATTTGGGGATATGCGCCTCATTGGTGAGGAAGGGATAGATCTCGCTGCTTTACCGATAGGTGATAATTTCACCATGGGACCACTCGACGCGCTGAAAGCAGTCAAATTGATTAACCCTCAAATTGTCCTTCCTATTCATTACAATACCTGGGATTTAATTGCCCAAGATGTCAACGCCTGGAAAAAACAGGTAGAGGCAGAGACGAAAACGAAAGTGGTCGTTCTTAAACCCGGCGAATCGGTAAATCTGTCCTAATCAGACCGTTATCCTCTGGTATAATCTTGTAGTTGGAGGTATTTATGTTTGATAGTGTTTTCCGAAGACGCGAAGAGGAAGAACGGGTTTTGAAAGAAGGGAGATTACCACCAGGACAATCCCTAACCCAGCGATTTCCAGTTCTTCATTATGGGCCTGTACCCACCTTTAACCCAGCTACGTGGGATTTTCGTGTTTGGGGCGAAATCGAGCAAGCCGTGGTTTGGACATGGGATGAATTTAACCAGTTGCCCCGAACACAGGTGACCATGGATGTGCATTGTGTCACACGCTGGAGTAAATTCGATACACGCTGGGAGGGAATTTCTTTGAGAACTCTGGTGGAAAAAGGGTTCATCAAACCAAAACCGACCGCTCGATTCATTATTCAACATGCTGAATATGGGTTTACAACAAATTTACCTATGGAAGTGATGTTACAAGATAATTTCTTGTTAGCCACTCATTATGATGGGAAACCGCTCACCCCCGATCATGGATATCCAGTGCGGGGTGTAGTGGGTAATATTGTAGGTAGGGATGATTTGAAAGTACCCTATTTTTGGAAGGGGGCAAAATGGTTACGAGGTTTAGAGTTTACTGCAGAAGACCGACCTGGGTTTTGGGAACAGGCTGGTTATCATAACGATGCGGATGTTTGGCTGGAAGAACGATTTGGTTAAGAATTTGTGAATCTACCTAGAATCCTCCCCATAGAGGGAGGATTTTCTTTATCGATTCCCTGTGGAGTGATTTTGCCAGCGAACATAAATTGCCATGGATAATAAACGTTTTGCGGAGTTTTCTTCCAGGGTTAATTCACCACAGCTTAGTTCACCATTGGCAAAGGGTATATATTCATTAACGGTGTTGTAGATGGTGATGGATGATGCCTGAATGGCATAGGCAGTAAGAAGAAAAAATAACGGCTGGGCACTTATTACTTGACTACATAGTTCAAGTAAAACAGGCAGTAGCTCAAAAAACTCCCAGACTTCTCCTTTTGGTCCACGACCGAATTTGGGCGGATCAAGGATGATGCCATCGTACTTCATGCCCCGTCGTTGCTCTCGACGGAGGAATTTCAATGCATCATCGATAATCCAGCGCATATTCGCATCTACCAGATGGCTTAATTGCTGATTTTCTTTCGCGATGTGGACGGTTTTTTTCGATGCATCGACATGGGTGACTGAAGCACCTGCGGATGCAGCAGCCAAACTGGCAACACCGCTATAGCCAAATAGATTTAATACCCGAACAGGCCGCGCTGCTGTCGAAATCATTTGCTGAATCCAATCCCAATGAGGAGCTTGTTCAGGAAAGAAACCTATGTGACGAGAGCTGGCCAGATAGGCTTTGAATTTCAGCGTTTTGTAAGAAACCTCCCAACTAGCAGGGACTGGTTTATGCATTTGCCATTGCCCACCACTTTCGGAACGATTAGGAAGAAATGTGCCGTGCACCGATTGCCACTCGGAAGCCCCTAAACTTGGTTTCCACATTGCTTGAACTGCCGGACGGATAAACTTATAAGGTCCAATTTTTTCTAGGCGTTGTCCGTTACCGGTATCGAGTAAAGTATAATCTTGCCACCCTTTACTGATTAGTACATTAATCCGTGGTTCAGGAGCTATCGTTGGGTTAAACATGAATAATTATATCTTCTTTGCTAATCCAATTAAGTAAAGCAAGATGATCGCCCCGGCTGTGGCGGTTACCAGTGAGCCAACCAAACCTTGGACTGAGATACGGAGGATGTTAAATACATAACCTCCGATAACTGCTCCAAGAATTCCGATCACGATATTTCCTATCAATCCTAAATTACTTTTGCGCATAATGCGACTGGCTAACCAGCCAGCCACAAAACCGATTAAGATATACCAAAGCAGATGATCCAGACTCATATTGAATGAACTCCTTATAAACCTTTTTTAGAGTTTAACACGTTTTTCACCGATCAGATAGGGATAACTCTGCCATGAAGTATAATTTTACAATGCAAATCAAGCAGCGATGTATCTGGATTAGACTAGGTGCACTTGCCTTTTTTAGCGGTTTATTAATCTGGACATTTATTCCGCCTCATCAAACCGTTCGGATTACCCAGATTGAATGGAAAGATATTCTGGCTTTAAATTACCAAAATTTGGAAAATACAGCAGCTCAAATGGGTAATCCAGTTATTTCATTGGAGAAAATGGCATTGATGACGGATAGTTTGCCACAAACAATTCAGCTATCCACTCCAGATTTAGTTTGGTATGGGAGTCGGAGCAATATTAAATTGAACATAAAAGGAGGGAAAAACGGACTGGAGCTTTCCCGAACAATGTCCGAAAACGAAAACTTGAATATTTTTGGAACAAGCCCTCATTTATTTTTAGAGGCGGATTTAGATTTGAGTAACCTGAGAGTATCCCCAGCGGCACAAATACAGCAAGCCTGGTCTGATAGAGGTAATCTCACTTTAAATTGGGACATAAATGCAGCGATGGAAGAAGGGGAGCATGATGGAATGATTTGGATTTACGGATATATGCGAGATGATGAGAAGAATCAGGACAAACGCTTGATCCTGAGCGCGCAACATTTTACGATTACAGTCAAGCGATTATTTGGGCTAAGTATGCCCGCTTTACGTTGGTTAGGAGGGGGTGGAATACTATTAAGTGTATTATGGTTGCTGGAAGCATGGTTACAAAACAAGCTCAAGATTATTAAATCATTGTCGCAAATTCAATAGTGAGGTGGTGATATGGTAGAAATTCATCCTTTTGTGCTTGGGATGGTGCAGACGAATACTTACTTATTAGGGGATGATGAATCAAAAGAAGCGGTAGTGATTGACCCAGCTGATGATGGTCAGGCAATTGTACATGCAGCGTTAAACCATCAGTGGGTAATCAAAGCTATTTGGTTAACGCACGCGCACTTTGACCATATTGGTGGTGTTGAGGAAATCAGGCAATCAACCCAGAGCCCGATAAGTGTAGGATTGCATCCTGAAGATCTCCCTTTATGGCGTAACCAAGGCGGAGCTGCGTTATTCGGATTACGATTTGATACTGGCGCGGAGCCTGATTTTGGTTTTTATCATGGGCAAAGATTGAATTTGGGCGATTACCAATTTGAAGTGCGCCATACCCCAGGCCATACCCCTGGCCATGTGGTGTTTTATTGTCCAGAATTGGCAGTGTGTTTTTGTGGTGATTTGATATTCCAAGGAAGTGTTGGGCGAACTGATCTGCCTGGAGGAGATTTTCATCAATTGATCAATAGCATCCATCAAAATATTCTGACATTACCGGATAAAACCAGGCTGTTAGCGGGGCATGGACCAGAAACCTCGGTATTAATAGAACGATTGGAAAATCCGTTTCTGTGAGATTTGTTTCGATGAACTCAAGCAACGGGGTTTCGATAAGCACATCGAGAAGGCTTCGACAGGCTCAACCCAAGGGTTTCAATAGTCTCAACCTACAGATTGCTGTCAGTTGAGGCGTTGCAAATGCTCTTCAAGAGCAGCGTATCGAGACCACAATCCTAACGGGTTGAATAGCATTCATCGTATAACAAAACCTCCGTTAGTTTCGACAAGCTCTATCCGGAGGTTTCGATAAGCACTTCGACACGCTCAATACAACGCTCAACCCAGGAGTTTCGACGGCGCTTCGACAAACTTAATACACCGCTCGACCAACGGAGGTTTCGATAAGCACTTCGACAAGCTCAGTACAACACTCAACCCGCCATATCAATGTGGCGCTAATCCAGCCTCGTATGACAGGATGCTATTTTGCGTAATCAATCGACCTCGTTTCGCGAATTACGGTCACTTTGATTTGTCCTGGGTATTGCATTGTCTCCTCAATTTTCTTGGCGATATCGCGCGCCAGGCGGATGGATTCTAAATCGTCAATTTCTTCTGGTTTGACGAAGATGCGAATTTCACGCCCGGCTTGCAAGGCATAACTCTGGCTAACTCCCTTTTGAGAGTTAGCGATTTCCTCTAATGAGCGTACACGTTTAAGGTATTGTTCGAGGCTCTCACGTCTTGCACCGGGTCTGGCACCCGAAATCGCATCTGCAGCTTCGACAATCGCGGCTTCGACACTTTCTTGTTCAACTTCGTGGTGGTGAGAAGCGATTGCATTGACCACAGCTGGCGGAACACCATAGCGCTTAGCGAACTCTGCTCCAATTTGAGAATGGGTGCCTTCTACATTATGATCCATCGCCTTGCCCAAGTCATGCAAGAGACCACCTGCTTTGGCAACTTCAACATTGGCGCCTAATTCTGCCGCGATAACGCCTGCTAAGCGGGCTGTTTCAACGGCGTGAGATAACTGTTGTTGCCCGTAAGAGGTACGATACTTTAATCTGCCGAGCATTTTGATAATTTCCGGGTGAAGCCCTGGAACTCCGGCATCGAAAGCTGCTTGTTCGCCTGCTTCGATAATATCCCGCTCCACTTCTTTCTGCTCATTTTTAAGGATTTTCTCAATATGAGCAGGGTGAATCCGACCATCCAGAACGAGCTTTTCTAGGGTTCGGCGGGCTACTTCCCGTCGAACAGGATCAAAGCAGGAGATTGTCACTGCTTCTGGTGTATCGTCGACAATGACATCGACACCAGCTGCTTGTTCAAAAGCATGGATATTCCGTCCATTCCGCCCGATAATGCGCCCTTTCATTTCGTCAGATGGTAGTGGGACAACGGAGGTGGATACTTCACCAACATGCTCAGACGCAACGCGTTGAATAGCGGCAGTGATAATTTTTCTCGCCCGATTTTCTCCTTCTTCCCGCGCCTCTGCTTCGATTTGACGGATAATTCGTGCCATGTCGGAGCGAGCCTCTTTTTCTACTTCTGCCAGCAAAATGTTCTTGGCTTCATCAGTGGTCATGTTCGCAATTCTTTGGAGTTCTTCCATTTCTTTTTCATATAGCTTATCGATCTCATTAGCACGTTTATCCACCAAGCTCTGGCGTTTATTAAGGGCTTGTTCTCGTTTTTCAAGCCGGTCGGTTCGAATGTCTAGTTCTTCTCTACGCTTTTGAAGGCGATCTTCTTCGCGAGCCAATTCATTGCGGCGGCGGATAATTTCCGCTTCTGCAGTTTGGCGAAGTTCCAGCGCTTTGTTTTTCGCTTCTAGCTCAATATCATTGGCTTTTTGAATAGCCTCGCGGATGATGCGCTCTGCTTCTTCCTTGTCTTGTGTGATTTTCTTCTCAAGGAGAAATTGGCGAAGAGCGTACCCGATGGCTGTTCCTAAAATTAAAGCCAGTAATGCAATTGGGAAAATCAACCAAAATCTTATTTCCATTCTTTGGATACCTCATTTTCTGAATAGTTTTGTTGTTCGGTTTGAATTTCAGTCCAAAGACGCTGAATGGTGGATTGAATGATGTCATAGGAAAAACCACGCCTGGCGAGGAAGGAATAGAGTCTCTTTTGGAATTGATACGCCGGTTGGTCGTGAAGGCGTGGAAGTACTTTCTGTGCTGCTTTGTATGCACTTTCCTCTTCATCGTAATTTGCAGTTATTTCGTTGATGGTTTCTTGATCAATCCCCTTTAGATATAATTCCGTTCGCAAAGCCCTTTTACTTGTGGGATGGAATAAAGAACGGTTCTCCGCCCATTGGGTTGCAAAACGGTGATCGTTGATCCAATCATGCGCCTTTAATCGTTCGAATATTTTGTCTTGAATCTCAGCACTCAAACCGATTTTATTTAGATATTGAATAATTTCTTTTTCGGAACGTGGACGTATTGCAATGTAATGTAAAGTTCTTTGATACGCACTTTCCACAGTATCTTCTGCTTTAAGTTGGGAAATTTTCTCATCACTGAGCTCCTGCCCTACTTGAAGCCACGCAGCTACAATGCGTGATAATCCAAAGGCGAATTCGCCATCCAAGTAAACATTGATGCGTTGGGTATTTTTTTGTTGTACTTTCAATGCAGTAATTGTTTTCGCCATAGCACATTCAATTAATAAAATACAGCCGTGATCCTGCCTCATGATCCACGGCTGTCGTTAAGAAATATTAAGATCCCAGTTTTTCTTTAAACTTACTTTATCAGGTATTTAAATCAATAAACACCTGTTCATGAATGGTGTGATGGGTTTAGCGCTAAGACCCTTTTGACAGTAACAAGTATAAAGAAGTTGGGTCAATCTTCACTCATGCTCCCGAAATCTATTGTTTACATACTCTAAAAAATCGGTCGGTGTGAAAGCACCAGTACACCTGCACATTCATTCTTGCTGAGATCAACATCTTAGCCGTAGCCGCAGAAAAATAAATGATAAACAAATAATATGCGGCAGGATAAATCTTATCGAATTATACATGATTTATGAAAAAAATGAGAAGAAAAAATGAAAAATTGATAAAGAAAAGATGAAAATTAATTACCAAAACCCCTTGATTTTCAGACGAATTTGCTGTACAATGTGTAAGACCGTGTGAGAAAGTGGGTCAAAGTGGGATGCCGGAATGGTTCCGGCGTTCTGGTTTAAAAGGATTAGTAGAACAGATGTTCCTCGGCCAATATTTTCATTCCCTAGACAGTAAAGGACGGTTAACCGTTCCGGTCAAATACCGCGAATTGTTAGCTGGTGGGGCGATAATTACCAAAGGATTTGATCCCAACCTATTGGTTATGCCTCCAGTGGTATTTGAGAATTTAGCCAATCAGGTGAATGAACAAAATTATGCCGATCCGAATGCGAGATTACTACGTCGGTATCTTTTCTCTAATGGTGAAACTGTAGAGGTAGATAAGGCGGGCCGAATTTTGATCCCGCAATATCTTCGTCAGAAGGCAAATTTGGACACAGATGTTGTGATTGTTGGGGTTGGTGATTTTTTTGAGGTGTGGTCGGCTGAAAATTGGACGGAGCATGAGGCACTGCTAGATGATGCAGAGGCAAATGTCGCTCGATTTATAGATTATCGACTTTCTACAAATCGAAGCAGTGCATAAACCTGTTCTTTACCAAGAGGTTCTCACTTACCTTCAACCACGTAGCGGTCAGAAGTACATTGACTGCACTGTTGGTACCGGTGGGCATGCGAGGGGGATTCTATCGGCGAGTAATCCGGATGGGCTATTGTTGGGAATGGATTTGGATCCCACAGCCCTGAGTATTGCAAGAGAAACCTTGCATGAGTTTGAAGGTCGATTTACGCTCGTCCATGCTAGTTATACAACCCTCCTAGATCAAATGAGAATGCTAGGGTGGGGTTCGGTAGATGGTATTTTATTGGATTTAGGGGTATCTTCTCTCCAACTTGATATTGCGGAGAAAGGGTTCTCCTTTCGAGTAGATGCACCTTTAGATATGCGTTTTGATCCATCGAGTGAGTTGACTGCGGCTGATTTGGTCAATCATCTTGAGGAAGAAGAACTAGCGCAGATTTTGTTGCGGTATGGTGAGGAACGGTTCGCCCGTCAGATTGCGCGAGCAATCGTTCATTCCCGACCGATCACTACCACAGGCCAATTGGCAGAGATAATATCAAAGACGATTGGCGAGAGAAAACAGGCGATCCATCCAGCCACGCGGACTTTTCAGGCATTACGGATCGCAGTTAATCGAGAATTAGAGGCAGTTGAGCAAGTTCTACCTCAGATCATCGAGGCACTTGCACCAAAAGGAAGAGTAGTGGTGATTGCTTTTCATTCTTTAGAAGATCGTTTGATTAAGGAGTTTTTCCGTCGTGAAAGCCATGATTGTATTTGCCCTCCAAGGCAACCGGTTTGCACTTGTGGGCATAAGGCATCGCTGCGCTTAATCACACCAAAAGCCATTAAGCCAAGCGCTCAGGAAATCCAGTTGAATCCGCGTGCGCGCAGCGCCCGATTGAGGGTAGCCGAAAAAATTGAAAGGACGCATTGATTGGCATGACACTTGCAAGAATTTAATGCGAGAAGAAATTAGGACGAAGAAGATGAATTCAATTAACCGCATTGCTCAAGCATATCAAACAACACCTTGGCGAAAACACCTCAGTATGGGGATGTTGGTCATGGTTGGCTTGCTGGTGGTGATATTGGCTTCCTCTCTCTATCTTGATGTTACAGCGCGAGCTGCGGCTTATGGTCGTTCCATATTAATTATGGAAGGGGAAATCGCTGATTTAGAGATGGTCAACGCTCATTTGCGGACTCAATTGGGGATTTTGACTTCTTCAGCGGTCATGGAAAAAAGGGCATTGGAGATGGGTTTTAGAAGGATTGAAGCGGGTGAAGAGATGTTTTTGGTCGTTCCCGGCTATGTCCCTATTGATCAAGTTATCGCTAACGCCCCAGCAAAAAAAATACAGACTGTAGCTGTGTCACTGCCGCGAGTTTATACCGAATCTTTATTTGAATGGTTGAAAACACAAATCCAAAAAGTTTCGCTTCCGAAACAGGAGAATGGTCCATGAAGTCTGAATACGCAACGCGCTATATGATTTTAGGGACGCTTTTCACGGTCATGGCTGCTCTTATTTTTGGGCAGCATGTTTCTTTATTATTTGATGCCCAAAAAGGAAAAGTGTTGGAAGAAGTACGAACCAATCACCTTGGTTCGCAATGGACTATTTATCCAGCCCGTGGGCTAATTTTTGACCGCAAAGGGCAATTATTGGCTGGTAATCAACTGGTTTATGAGGTTGGGGTGGATTATAAATCCGTCAACGACCCGCAGACGATTGCATTAACTGCCAATGTTTTTCTCGGATTAGATTACTACAAGGTAAAAGTAACTGTAGAAAACCCTCCCAGTCCAAACCAAGTTTATTTACCGTTGGATAAAAGGGTGGATAAAGAAAAAATAGACCGCCTGGAAGCATATTTAACCCCGAGCGATAGGGATGATAAACAGGTAAAACAGGAAAAATACCGCTTGCAATCTAAAATAAGCGGTTTAGAGTTCCTGCCTTATCTGGAGCGTGTCTACCCTGAAAAATCTACTGCATCAAATATCTTAGGTTATGTAGGCCACGAAGACGATGGAACCCCAATAGGGGTATTTGGCGTTGAAGGGAAATATGACAATGTCTTAGCTGGTTTACCGATTAAACTGTGGGTGCCAAATGAGCCGCGGATGGTTAAAGAATTTCCGGATATTCCAGAGGGTACCAGTTTGGTGCTAACCATTGATCGGGAAGTTCAAGCGGCGGTTGAGAAAGTTTTAGATAGAGCAGTAGAACAATCGGGATCGGATAGCGGGACGATTGTGGTTTTGGATCCCAAAACCGGTGAAATCCTTGCGATGGCAAACACACCCCGAATTGACATTAGCCATTATTGGGATTTCAACGATATGATGAATAAAAAGAACTTTATCTTCAATCGGGGAGTGAGTGCCACTTATGAACCCGGTTCGGTATTTAAAGTTTTGACGATGGCAAGCGCTTTTGACAAAGGGGTGGTTAACAATGAAACAACTTATTTAGATCGTGGTGTGATCGATGTAGGTGGTGTCACGATTTACAACTGGGATAGAGCTGGGCATGGGAAGCAAACCATGCAAGGTTGTTTACAATACTCCTTGAATGTTTGTCTAGCTTGGGTGGCAACTCAATTAGGCGCGAAAGATTTTTATAGTTATATGCAGTCATTCGGTATTGGTCACACCACTGGTGTGGACATGGCGGGCGAGATGAGTGGTATTTTGAAATTACCCGGAGATGCGAATTGGACTGAAGCGGATTTGGGCACGAATTCATTTGGGCAAGGCGTTTCGGCAACACCCTTACAAATGGCATCGGCGATCTCTGCATTGGCGAACGATGGTAAGATCATGACGCCCCATATCGTGCGCGCTATCATAAAAGATGGGCAAGAGTATTTTATTGAGCCTAGTGTGAGCGCAATGCCGATTTCGGCGAAAACAGCACGAACCGTTTCTGAAATTCTTGCCCGATCATTAGAAGCAGAAGCATCGGATGCTCTCGTGGAAGGTTATCGAATTGCCGGTAAAACGGGAACAGCAGAAATCCCTGTTCCGGGAGTAGGCTATACCAGTGGAGAGACGAACACTTCGTTTGTTGGATGGGGCCCACTGGATGATCCCCGCTTTTTGGTTTACATCTGGTTGGAAAAACCATCCACATCCATTTGGGGTTCTGAGGTTGCCGCACCGGTATTCCCTAAGGTTGTAGAACAGTTAGTGCTATTGATGAATATTCCGCCTGATCGGTATCGTAAAGCAAGTAATTAATGATGGATAACTGGTAATTTATGCTGACATTGAATGATATCTTGGAAGCCTTAGTAGGGAAGCGCTACATGACCGCCCAACAACATATAACTGATGCGGTGGTTAATTCGCGCCTGGTAATCCCCGGGGCGTTATTTGTGGCATTGCCGGGTGAAAAGGTGGATGGACATGAATTTATCCAAGATGCTTTTGAACGTGGTGCCCATGTCGCTATTGTCGAAAAGGATGTCGGGGATGATTTTCCAGTAATTGACTTGAGAAAAGGGGCTGAGATATCGGAACCAGTTAACACTCCTGTATGCCTGCGCGTAGATAATAGTTTGCAAGCATTACAAGAGGCGGCTCGTTTTTGGCGGAGAAAGTTAGACATCCGGGTGATTGGGATAACCGGAAGTGTTGGCAAATCAACCACCAAAGAATTGGTTGCAGATGTCTTAAGCCAGCGTTTTTCGACTTTAAAGAATCCAGGAAATTTGAACAATGAAATTGGGTTACCTCTCACCATCCTCCGCATGAGCAAAGGCCATCAAAGGGCAGTTCTAGAAATGGGTTTTTATGTTCCTGGAGAGATCGCCTTTTTGTGTGACATTGCGCTCCCCCATATTGGGGTAATCACCAATATTGGGATGGTTCACGCGGAACGAGCTGGGTCAATGGATGCGATCGCGCAAGGGAAAAGCGAACTGGTTGCAGCTTTACCGCCTGCTCCGCAAGGAGTTGCAGTGCTGAATTATGATGATCCTTATGTGCGGGCAATGGCTGAAAAAACCAAAGCGCGTGTGTTTTATTATGGTTTAGATAATCAGGCTGATTTATGGGCGGATCAAATTGAGAGCCGTGGATTAGAAGGTATCTCATTTAGGCTTCACTACTGCTCAGAAGTATTATACTTAACTGTTCCCTTAATCGGCCGCCACTCTGTTCATACGGCTTTGAGAGCAGCTGCGGTGGGTTTAGTGGAAGGGTTAACTTGGCAAGAAATTGTTCAGGGATTGCGTTCTAGCCATACTCAATTACGTTTATCGGTTGTTCGGACGGAAACAGGTGCACTAATTGTGGATGATTCTTATAATGCTTCCCCAGAATCGACTTTGGCGGCACTGAATCTGTTAGAAGAATTAGATGGGCGAAAAATCGCCGTCCTTGGTGATATGTTAGAGCTAGGTGTATATGAAGAAAAGGGCCATGAGTTAGTTGGCGTTCGCGCAGCGGAAATAGTCAATCAGTTAATTACAGTTGGAAAACGGGGTAAGTTAATCGGATTGGCAGCCCGCCGCAGCGGTTTTCCAAGCTCGCAGTTATACATGGTCGAAACTACTGAGGAAGCAACCAAATTGTTGAAAGACATACTGCACGAAGGAGATATTGTGCTGATTAAAGGTTCGCATGGTATGCGGATGGATAGGATAGTCTCAGCTTTGGAGATGCAAGAGTGAATCAGGCACCAATGACTTTGGCGTTAGCTGGTGTGAGTTTTCTGCTCACGGTGATCTGGGGACCTCCTTTGCTGCGTATTTTACGTTATTTCAAAGCTGGGAAAGCAATTCGGGTGGATGGACCACAGCATCATCTGGTCAAAATGGGTACCCCAACCATGGGGGGTATCCTGATCGTATTACCGGTTGTGCTTATCACCGTTTTATTGAACGTTAGTCCGATTATGGGTTTCACGCTGCTGGGAAAGTCTATTTTATTACCGGTGGGTGTGATGGTCGGTTTTGCCTTTTTAGGTGCGATTGATGATTGGCAAGGTTTAATTGGCTCTGCAAAACGAACCGGGTTGAGTGTGAGGGCAAAATTCCTTGGGCAGCTGGGATTGGCGACTTTAGCAGCAGTTGGCTTGAAGTATTTTCTAAAAGTTCCCGATATGTTTTTGCCGGGGATAAAAGGCAACATCGATTTAGGCATCTTTTATTTGCCAATCGCTGTTTTTATTATTATTGGCACCTCCAATGCGGTCAACTTCACAGATGGGTTAGATGGACTGGCGGGATTAATTTCTGCTACTGCTTTTGCATGTTATGGAGGGATTGCGATCTTGCAGCACCAGATCTTTATTGCTCGGTTTTGTTTTGCATTGGTTGGCGCTATTTTTGGTTTCTTATGGTTCAATGTCCATCCGGCTGAGTTGTTTATGGGCGACACTGGTTCGCTGGCGTTAGGAGCCACTTTAGCCGTGGTGGCATTAATGACCGGTCAATGGGCGCTATTACCCATCATTGCAATTATCCCAGTGAGCGCCACGTTGAGTGTCATTATTCAAACCGGTTATTTTAAATACACAAAACGCCGATTTGGAGAAGGAAGGCGAGTGTTTAAAATGGCTCCGATACAACACCATTTTGAATTATTAGGTTGGAGTGAAACCCAGGTGGTGCAACGATTTTGGTTGATCAGTTTACTGGCTGCCATGATTGGGATTGGGTTGGCATTGGTTTAGTTAAGGTTGGTTACTCTGTGGAAGATACGATCGTGACGAAGCTAAATATACGCAACCATAATACTCCTAATGCCTGGTACGGAAAGCGGGTCTTGATATTAGGCGCGGCAAGGCAAGGTTTGGCTTTGGCGCGTTTCATGGTGGAACATGGCGCTCATGTGACAGTAAATGATAAACAAACGGCTGAAAAATTAATGGAGAGCCAGAGTGCCCTCGCTGATTATCCGATTCAATGGGTGCTTGGTTCTCATCCGATTGAGTTGTTAGATGAAACAGAAATAGTGTGTATATCTGGTGGTGTTCCGTTGAGTTTACCCTTGGTGGTGGAAGCGCGTCGTCGGGGAATTCCGCTTACCAATGATACACAAATATTTTTGGAACAAACGCCAGCTAAGGTTGTAGGAATCACAGGTTCCGCTGGCAAGACCACTACAACTACACTGGTCGGGCGGATTGCGCAAGCAGCTTGTAGCGCAGGAGTTATGGACAAACCCTATAAAAAGGTTTGGATTGGTGGAAATATTGGAACGCCCCTGATCAATGATTTGGAGAAGATGTCCAAAGAGGATTTGGTTATCTTAGAATTATCCAGCTTTCAATTAGAAATCCTAACCCGTTCTCCCCAGATCGCAGCAGTTTTGAATATTACTCCAAACCACCTTGATCGTCATGGGACAATGGAAGCGTATATCGAAGCGAAAGCCCAGATTCTCCATTATCAGCAAGATAATGATGTGGCAATTTTAAATCGAGAGGATATTGGGTCTTGGGGTTTGAAGGAGAGCGTGCGCGGCGAGTTGAATACTTTTGGGAAAGTATATAATGATCAATACGTAGGTACTTTTCAAGACGAAGGGTGGATTAACTTCTGGGATGGTAAAAAGACAACCCAGTTATTACCAATCGGAGAGATAGCACTGCGCGGGGAACACAACATCCAAAATGTATTGGCTGCTTGTGCCATAGCCTTATCGGCTGGTATACCAGCCTGGGCGTGTCGGATTGGAGTGAGCGGGTTTAAGGGTGTTCCACATCGGCTGGAATTTGTGCGCCAGTGGCATGGAGCGGATTGGTATAACGACTCGATTGCGACAGCTCCAGAGCGAAGTATGGCAGCTATCCGTTCTTTTGAAGAGCCCCTGGTTTTATTACTCGGCGGAAAAGACAAGAATTTACCCTGGCAAGATTTTGCAAAATTAGCGATGGAAAGGGCGCGCTATCTGATTTTATTCGGCGAAGCAGCCGAAAAAATTGAACGAGCTTTTTATGAGGTAGGTAAACCCGAAATGCCACCGATTGCGCGCTGTAGAAACCTGGAAGAAGCAGTGCGGGCAGCGGCTGGTGTCGTACAAGATGGTGATGTGGTTTTATTATCACCAGGCGCAACAAGTTTTGATGAATTTCGTGATTTTGAGGAGCGTGGCGAGTGTTTTCGAAAATGGGTAATGAATTTGTAAATAAAACGAATTGGAAATCTCAGGCAGACCCTGCGAGACTACCAGCGAAGCGAGTATATTTGCGACTCGACTTGCCATTAATTATCGTCTCGGTTGCGTTGCTTTTGTTTGGGCTAATCATGGTTTATTCAGCCAGCGCAGATATCTCGTTCTATATCAGTAAAGATCGCTCGATTCTTTCGATCTATTCAATCTTCCTCCGCCAGGTGCTCGCCTTGGTCATCGCATTAACTGCTGCACCACTGGTAGTTTTGGTGGATTACCATGTTTGGAAAAAGTTTATTATCCCTGTTATTGGGGTGGTGATTCTTCTTTTGATTGCAGTGCTTTTTATTGGAGAAAATCGCTACGGTGCTAGAAGAGGTCTTTTTGGTGGTGCGTATCAACCTTCCGAATTAGCCAAATTTGTCACGGTAGTATACGTGGCAGTATGGTTGGACGCAAGAAAAGAATCATTGAAAGATATTCGTTTAGGCCTTTTGCCATTGATTATGATCCTGGCGATTATGAGCGGCTTTATCCTTTTACAACCAGATTACAGTGCCGTACTGACCATTATTGTTATCGGCGGGATCTTGTTTTTCCTCGCAGGGGCGGATTGGAAAGAGATATTAATATTAATTTTTGGTGTGATAGTGATCGGTATTTTGATTGTATTAACGACCAATACTGGACGAACGCGTGTGTTTGGATGGTTTCAAGGGGTTTCTGATCCCACTTTAGCACCATATCAAGTGCAACGATCATTGGAAGCTTTTTATAAAGGCGGGATTTTTGGGGTTGGATTAGGGAATGGGGTCACTAAAGGTACTGGCTTACCTACCCCGCAATCGGATAGCATCTTTGCAATAATCGGTGAGGAATTAGGGTTAATCGGCACAATATTACTGATTGGGTTGTATTTGACCATTTTATGGCGTGGTTTAGCCATTTCTCAGCGAGCTCCTGATCAGCTTGGCAGGCTCTTAGCTGCAGGGATGACCTTATGGATTGTCATGGAAGCGTTTGTTAATATGGCGCAAATTGTCAATTTGATGCCTTTTACAGGAAACGCATTGCCATTTATCAGTGCAGGAGGATCGAATTTGGTTGTATCGATATTTGCAATTGCAACGATTTTAAATGTTGCAATTCGCTCGGAGGAAAGTAAGGATTCAAGCAATGACATCTTCGCTAAGATTGTTGATTTGCGCCGGGGGGACCGGCGGAGGCGTGTATCCCGCCCTCGCCGTCCTGCAAACACTGTGCAATGAGACAAAACTGGAAATAAATAATATGGATGTACAAGCAGGGTCTGCTTCCAAATCGCAAATCGTCCCATTGTGGGTTGGCGGAATAGGTGGGATGGAAAAAGAGTTGGTGGGTAGAGCTGGCTTTCCTTATGAGGAAATTCCCGCGGCTGGTTTACATGGGGTTGGTTGGAAGCGCATCCCTGGCAATCTCTATCAGCTTGGTCGCGGTATTCTGGCAGCCCGCAAGATTTTATCCCGTTTCCAACCCGATGTGATCTTCTTTACCGGAGGATTTTTAGCATTTCCAGTTGCGGTGGCGGCGCGCACGATGTTATGGAAACAAGGAAGACCACGTCATTTATTATATGTGCCGGATATTGAACCGGCTTTAGCCCTTAAGGTTATTGCCCGTTTTGCGGATCAAATTGCTGTAACAACCGAGACAACCCGTCGATATTACCCTGTGAAAAAGGATATTATTGTAAGCGGTTATCCAACCCGCCTTGAACATCAAAAATGGGTAAGGGATCCTAACCGGAAAGAAGAAGCGTGTCGACTATTAGGGTTAGATTGTGACACCCCGATCATTCTGGTATTTGGTGGAAGTAAGGGGGCGCGTTCTATTAACAACACTGTGTTAGCAAACCTTATGGAGTTACTCCAAGTTGCCCAAATAGTCCATGTTACCGGTAATTTGGATTGGGAAGTCTTACAAACGAAGATCAATGCGCTGAAGGAGAATGACTCATCCGGTTTGTTGAACCGTTATCATGCTTATCCCTACTTGCATGAAGAGATGAGCGCTGCCCTTGCTGCTGCAGATTTAGCAATTTGTCGGGCAGGTGCTTCGGTACTGGGTGAATTGCCCCTCTTTGGGTTGCCGGCAATTCTGGTTCCTTATCCTCATGCTTGGCATTATCAACAAATTAATGCAGAATACTTAGCTCAGCATCATGCAGCAATAATTATCGATGATCATCATTTAACCGATCAACTATTATCCTGTGTGAGCGAAGTGATGTCCCATCCAGAAAAACTCGCAGCAATGCGCCAGGCGATGAAAGGATTAGCCAAACCAGAGGCAGCTCATACCATTGCACAGTGCATTCTCGATCTAGGGCAGCACAAAGGAGGCGTCAATGATTAGTCTTGCGGCGGTATTTTATTTACTCATCCTTTTGTTTGCAGTCATTGGCGCCATGCGTGGTTGGGCAAAAGAGATATTGGTTACTTTCAGTGCAATCCTTGCTCTATTTATTTTAGCTGTTCTGGAGCGGTATGTTCCACAGGCAAAAGAATTTTTGGATATCAAGAATGGTATTTCGTATTTTTGGACACGTACAGCGGTAATTTTAGCGCTGATTTTCTTTGGTTATCAGACGCCAAATATTCCTAAGTTCAGCGCTGCTAAGTTTGCTCGCGAAAAGTTATCGGATATGTTATTGGGTTTCGTCTTAGGGGCTGTGAATGGATTCTTGATTATTGGTTCCATTTGGTACTTTTTAGACCAGGCACATTATCCTTTCAATAAATATTTGGTAGCGCCGCGGGCGGATTTACCCGGTTTTGACGCAATCAAGAGTTTGTTACCGTTATTGGCACCGCGCTGGTTGGGAATTCCAGCGATATTTTTTGCGGTGATTTTGTTTGCAGTATTCGTTCTGGTGGTGTTCATTTGATGATGAGTGAGAGAGGTCATGTCCATTTCATCGGGATTGGTGGCACGGGTTTATCTGCCATTGCCCGCATTTTGCATGAGCGGGGGTATATTGTGACTGGCTCTGATCGAGTGCATTCGGTTATGGTGCAAGAATTAATCGATCAGGGGATACCGGTTACGATTGGGCATCGGGCAGAAAACATCCGTGGCGCTAAATTAATCATCCGCTCTTCCGCCATCCCCGACACAAATATCGAAGTAGAAACAGCCAGACAGGAAGGGATTCCAGTTTGGAAACGATTGGATTTTTTGAAAGAACTCACATCTAATTTTAAAACGATTGCAATTGCAGGGACTCATGGGAAAACGACTACCACTGCGATGTGTGCTTGGGTATTCACTCGGATGGGATATGATCCTACTTATATCATTGGGGGAACTTCCTTAGACTTAAAAACGAATGCTCACGCAGGTAAAGGGGAGTATTTCGTCATCGAAGCCGATGAATATGATGGAATGTTCCTTGGGTTAAATCCTTATGCGGCGATCATCACCAATGTGGAACATGATCATCCAGATTGCTATCCCACACCAGCAAGTTTCGAAGAGGTTTTTGTCCGTTTTGCTAATCAAGTAGAGGCGAGTGGCGTTCTTATTGGTTGTGTTGAGGATCAAGGGGTTAGAAATGTCTTCCAACAGACCAATAGCGCGGCAACGAAAATTTACTATGGTGTATCTGGAAAAATCAATGATCATCCATTCGACTACAAAGCAAAAATTAGTGGGATCAATGAAAATGGAGCATTTGATTTCTTGGCTTATTATCGCGATGAACTCATTGCGCAAGTTAAACTGAATGTTCCGGGCGAGCATAATGTTCAGAATGCTTTAGCGGTAGTCGCTTTAAGTCACTGGATGGGGATGCCCATAGAGGAAGTGACAAAAGCATTATCAGAATTTCATGGAACAGGGCGCCGTTTCGAAGAGCATGGGCGAATTGGCGATATGGTATTGATAGACGATTATGCGCATCACCCCAGTGAGATACGCGCTACGATCGCTGCGGCAAAAACTCGCTTTCCAAAACAATTCATTTGGGTAGTGTGGCAGCCGCATACTTATTCACGGACGATGACGCTCTGGAATCAATTTCGTGAAGCTTTCGCAGGCGCAGATGGACTGATTGTGTTAGATGTCTTTGCTGCCCGTGAAAACCAACCACAAAGCTTTTCAATGGAAAAATTAGTTAAGGAAATTCCCCATCTCAATAAATATTATTTTCCATCCATTAAGGAGGCTTATCTGTTTTTGATTGGACACCTGAAAGGGAATGAAATTGTGCTTGTATTATCGGCGGGTGATGCCAATTCTTTGAATGAGATGTTATTCGAGTCTTTAAACCATCGGAGTGATGGAGTGTCATGATTGACAAATTGGAGTATCAGAATGTCACATGAATCAGATTTAAAGACCCGAATAGAAGTACTGGAAAACCAATGTGGCTTAGTGGTAAAGCCGCATGAACCATTGTCGCGCTATTGTAGTGCGCGAATTGGGGGCTTTGCGGAGTATTTACTGGAAGTAAACACAGCTGCGCAGTTAGAGAAGGTTATCACGGTCGTATGGAAAAACCAGATACCCTATGTATTATTGGGCAGCGGCAGTAATGTATTAATCAGTGATGCGGGATTATCAGGTTTAGTAGTCATCAATCGTGCGAGAGGGAGGGGGCGCATCAAAGTTATGGAAACGGAAGAAGGCACGTCAATTTGGGCTGAAAGCGGCGTCAACCTTGGCACGGTGGCGCGTTTAGCAGCGGAGCACGGATTAAGCGGGCTGGAATGGGCGGTTGGAATCCCGGGTACTGTTGGAGGAGCGGTAGTAAATAATGCCGGGGCATTCGATGGGGATATGGCGCATAGCTTAATCGTGGCAGAAATCTTGCAACGAACAGGTGAACCAGCGTCTGAAATGCTGCTTCGCCAGAGGTGGACAGTCGCAGATTTTGAATATAGTTACCGAAACAGTCGCATTAAGCGTCATCATGAGAAAATTGTTGTTCTCGGTACGAGTTTAAAGGTTTGGAAAAGTGATGTGGATATTGTCAAAGCGAAAATGAATGAGTTCAACGAACGGCGAAAAAACTCTCAACCAGCTGGGGCATCCATGGGTTCCATATTTAAAAACCCGTTTGGGGATTATGCTGGACGATTGATTGAAGAAGCGGGATTGAAAGGGAAGCGGGTTGGTGGAGCACAAATCAGCCCGACTCACGCAAATTTTATCGTCAACAATGGAAATGCTTGTGCGCAGGATGTTTGGGAGCTCATTCAAATTGCGCGGAATAAGGTCTATGAGCTATTCGGAGTGACATTGGAGTTGGAAATTCAGGTATTAGGTGATTTTCCGCAAATGGAAAAAAGCACAGTCAATTAACGGAATAAATTGGTGATAACAATGACGGAACGAGATCGAAGAATAGAGGTTTGTGTAATTTTCGGAGGAGTTTCAGGTGAGCATGAAATCTCCCTGCTTTCCGCTCGTTCCATTTTGGCGGCTTTGGATCCACGAAAATACCATGTCCTCCAAATCGGAATTACCCATGAAGGGGAATGGTTGACTGGTGAAGATGTTTTATCCGCATTATCCAATGGCACGTTGGATGGCTGCAGTGTTGCTACCTTATTGGCAGATCCTTCTCGAACAGGGATTTATCGGCTATATCCATTGAATGGTTCAGAGCGATTGGAATTAATCCGCAAAGTGGATGTGGTCTTTCCGGTTCTGCATGGAACATTTGGCGAAGACGGCACAATTCAAGGGCTTTTTGAATTGGCGAATATTGCTTATGTTGGCTCGGGAGTTGTTGCTTCGGCAGTTGGGATGGATAAAGGGATTTTTAAAGATGTGATGCGGGCAAACGGGATCGCAGTTGCGGATTCCCGGGTTTTTACTCGCCGTGAAATTAATGAAAACAGTGCAAGAGTAGTAGAAATGTCCGAGAAAATAGCGAGCTATCCTTTGTTCGTCAAGCCAGCGAATCTAGGGTCTTCGGTAGGGGTGAGCAAGTGCCATGACCGCGAAGAGCTTATAAGTGGATTAAAAGAAGCTGCTCGGTTCGATCGCCGAATTTTAGTTGAAAAGGGGATTGACGCCCGCGAAATAGAAGTAAGCGTCTTGGGAAATGAACAGCCGATTGCCTCCGTGCCAGGTGAAATAATCCCGGCGGATGAATTTTATTCTTATGATGCCAAATACCATGATAACCGATCTCAATTATTAATTCCTGCTCCACTCACTGAAACGCAAGCAGAACAAGCCCGTGAATTAGCGATCAAAACGTATAAAGCAATCGATGCGGCGGGGATGGCACGCGTGGATATGCTAATGGAAAGAAGTAGCGGGATAATTTATGTGAATGAAATCAACACCATTCCTGGTTTTACTCAAATCAGTATGTATCCGAAACTATGGGCTGCAAGCGGCATCGCTTACTCAGAACTCGTTGATCGCTTGATTGAACTGGCATTGGAACGGAAATCAGAACGGGAAGCCACCACCTATCGTTATCGAAGGGAGAATGGTACGAAGTGAAAATTAATTTATCGAATCAGAGAATTTCTAATCGAGAGAATCGAACCTTTATCACGGACTCAAAACCCGCTGCGCGGGCAAGACAATTCGGGAGTGTTAAACCCGCAAGCAAAAAGAGAACCTATGAGATGGTAGACCGGCGGGTGCCAGTAATGGTGCGGGGAGGTTTGCAAGGCGTACCGATGGCGTCGCCAAAACGGGCGACCAAATCTCAGCGCCGAATGGATATTCCATTGAGTATACCTGGGGCAGAAATTCGGTTACCGTCGATTCCTGCTATTGGATTTAGCTGGCGCATTGTATCGGGGACGCTCTCCCTATTTCTAATTTTGATTTTTTATTTATTATGGACTTCTCCTGTTTTTAGAATAGCAGATGTGACTGTAACCGGTTTGAATCGCATCACTTTAAAAGACGTCAACCTCGAACTAAATTTAGAAGATCACCCGATTTTCACGGTTGACCCGCAAGCTATTACAGCGAAAATAACAAAACTATTTCCGGAATTTAGTCAGGTTAATCTTGAGGTACGTCTTCCCAATAAAGTTTTCCTCAATGTAGTGGAAAGGACACCGATGCTCGTTTGGAAACAAGATGGGAGGACGTTACTCATTGATGCCAACGGCTACGCATTCCCGGTGCGAGGACAGTCTACCAATTTACCAAAATTGACTATTGAAGCACACAGCGCACCATTGGGGTTGACGATGGACAATGTCGATAGTCAAGCAGCCCGTTTCTTGCCCGCAGATATGGTCTCTGGTATTTTATCTCTAAATGCTTTATTACCGGATGGAGCGGTGTTAGTCTACGATCAGGAACATGGTTTAGGTTGGAAGGATAAACGTGGCTGGGATGTATATTTTGGAGAAATCAACAATATCAGTTTAAAGATGAAAATTTACAATATGATGGTGAGTAAACTAAAAAAAGAAGATATAAAACCGATTTTGATTAGCGTGGAGTATGTGCATGCCCCATATTACCGAACGGAGCGCTAAAATGGTTACAGAACAACCTGTTGTAGTTGGAATTGACATCGGTACCACCAAGGTCTGTACGTTGGTTGGGAGAGAAGAAGCGCCAGGTCAATTGCGAATTTTAGGGATGGGGGTTGAACCATCCCAGGGAATTAAAAAAGGTGTCGTGGTTGATTTAGCTGCTGCCTCCTTAGCGGTTAAGAAATCCATCGAGAAGGCAGAGCGTACCTCTGGGATGGAAATCAACTCGGCATTAGTCAGTTTGGCAGGCGCCCAGATTTCCTCGACGAACAGCACAGGCGTCGTTGGGGTGAGTGGTCGGGTGATCGATCAGGATGACATCTACCGGGCGATTGAATCAGCCCGGGCAGTGCCGATTCCGCACAACCGCGAAATTATCCATGTCATTCATCGCGGCTTTAATGTCGATGGACAAGAAGGAATCCGCATGCCCATTGGTATGCATGGTTATCGGCTGGAAGTGGAAACACACATTATCACTGCTTCGTCGGCATCCACTGAAAACTTGCGCCAGTGCGTTGGTGCTTCGGGAGTAGAAGTCTCTCAATTTGTGCTCAACCCGCTAGCTTCTGCAGAGGTTGTATTGACAGAAACCGAAAGACAGATGGGAGTCTTAGTATGCGATATTGGTGGTGGAACTACCGATATCGCATTATATGTCAATGGCGATGTCTGGTTCACTGCTGTTTTAGCAGTGGGCGGGAATCATATCACTTCCGATATTGCACAGGGGTTGCGGTTGCCGATGTCTCAGGCGGAAGAAGTGAAGCTGCAACACGGTTATGCAATTGAAGCAGATGTGGATGAGAGGGAAAGTTTTCAAATTAGACCTTTTGGTGAAGAGAATTATACCCAAATCAGCCGTTCCGATTTGGCGCATATCATTGAAGCGCGGGCTGAGGAAATTCTAAGCCTCGTTTTACAAGAAATTAAACGTTCTGGTTATGATGGTTTGTTACCAGCAGGCATTGTATTAACTGGTGGCTCGAGCCTTTTACCAGGATTACGGCAATTAGCTAACCGATTGTTTAATGTGCCGGTGCGGATTGGCAAGCCGGAAGGATTAATCGGAATGGCAGATCGTTTGGATTCACCGGCTTTTTCTACCTCGGTTGGTCTTTTGAAATGGGCAATGCTCTATAACGAATTTATCCCACCAGAAACCCATAAAGGTGTTGGAATCCAATTGCCCGGAAATAGTCAAGCATGGGAAACACTAAAAGAATGGTTAAGGCGGTTACTTCCATAATGGAAAACCGATTTAGCAAAGAGCAAAAACATTAATTTACATTGAGGAGGAGTTTTTTATGAGTACAAATCAGTATCCAAATCAACTCGAATCCTTTGCCCGCATAAAAGTTGTCGGCATTGGAGGAGGTGGCTGTAATGCGGTAGACCGCATGATTGACGAAGGGTTACAAGGCGTTGATTTTGTCAGCATCAACACCGATGCCCAAGCATTGATCAATAGTAAAGCCACAACAAAAGTACGGATTGGGGAAAAATTAACCCGTGGTCTAGGCTCGGGTGGTGACCCAGAGATGGGCCGCAAAGCCGCTGAGGAATCGGCAGAGGATATATACAATGTTCTCAAAGGTTCTGATCTAGTTTTCATCACTGGCGGAATGGGAGGCGGAACTGGCACTGGTGCAGCACCGATCGTTGCTCAAATCGCAAAGGATGTGGGTGCATTAACGATTGGTGTGGTAACCCGGCCATTCTCCTTTGAAGGCAAGAAGCGAGAACAGGCAGCAGAATTAGGCATTGATAAGCTCAAAGAGCAAGCGGATACTTTGATTGTTATCCCAAATGATCGTTTACTCCAGATTGTGGATAAACGAGTAACCGTACAACAATCATTCAAACTCGCAGATGATGTATTACGGCAGGGTGTGCAAGGCATTTCAGAGTTAATTACCGTTCCCGGTTTGATCAACTTAGACTTCGCTGATGTACGAACAATCATGTCTGAGGGTGGAGCGGCGTTGATGGCGGTTGGTACTGGAAAAGGTGAGGGGGCTGCTCGCATGGCTGCAGAACAAGCGATTTCCAGCCAATTGTTGGATATTACGATCGATGGGGCACGCGGAATCCTGTTTAATGTCACCGGTGGGAACGATTTAACCCTCTTCGACGTCAATGAAGCAGCAGAGATTATTAAGAGCACTGCCCATCCAGATGTGAATCTCATATTTGGTGCGGTGATCGATCCCAGCATGAAAGATGAAGTACGTATCACCGTGATTGCAACTGGTTTCGAGCGATCCGGTGGAGCAGGGCGACCGCAACAGGTAGCACCACGAGAAATGAAAAACGAACGACCAGTACAAAATACTGTGCAAAATGCTACCCCGCCAAGACGAGATTTCCAACCGCGTGCTTTCAATACCGAAGACCTCGATATTCCGACATTTTTGCGGAATCGCTCGACGAGTGATCGGTTGAAATAATAGCGGATCGAAGGTGTTTTTTTATCTTTCGAAAACCTTGATTAAAGGTTAACGGTATTCGGAATCGCTGGTATATAAGCGGTAAACGAGCATTTTATTTCGCATATATCGTAAAAGACTACAGGTATCCTCCTCCCATGTAGTCCATTACGATTGCTTGCTTGCATATTTGTGATTGCCTTCGCATAAAGTATGCAGGCAGCTTAGGGGCGGCTTCCCCAGCCGCCTCTAATTTTTTAACCTAATCTTATCATTTTCCCTCTTGCAAAATTTTTGTTGGTATGCTAAAATGTCAAATAATAGTCCAATATGTACGTAGAAAATTAAAAATTACCCCCAGCTATTGTGGATACATTTGTTCTATTTTAATTAAAAAAAGATGCGTTGTCCTTATTGTAAAAGTATTAACACGAAAGTCATTGATACTTCCCACGATAACCGCGGGGGTATCCGCCGTCGTCGGGAATGTGAAGACTGTGGTGAACGGTTTAGCACTTATGAACGACCGATCCTGGCTACGCCTTTGGTCGTCAAAGCTGATGGGACGCGCGAAGAATTTGACCGCGAGAAATTGTTGCGTGGTATACGTATTTCTTGTGCCAAACGACCAGTATCAGCAGCTGATATAGATCGTTTAGTTGGGGAAATTGAAGCAAATTTACAATCCATGGGAAGAGCGGAAGTCTCATCTCGAGTGATTGGGGATATGGTCATAGCAGGGCTAAAAGAATTGGATCAGATTGCCTATATTCGCTATGCAATTGTCTATCTACGATTAGACGATTTAAAAGCAATCCGCAACGAAATTGACCGTTTATTAGAAAGTTAAAACAATCTAAGCGAAGAATTAAGGGGATTGTTCCTTATTTTATCAACTTTATCATGGTATCAGAGAGGAGAAGTGTCGATGTTGAAAGATTCTACAAAACAAAGCCGTTCTAATGAATTAATTGCCATTCCACCGATACCGGAGGGATTAAAAAAGGTGGCATTAACCGATAATGCCCGCCAGGTGTTGATCCGCCGTTATGTGCGCCGGGGGAAAGATGGAAAACCGGCGGAGACTGTTGAAGGTATGTTCTGGCGAGTTGCTTATTCGATCGCCAAAGTGGAAGAACAATGGGGTGAGGATGTAATTGGTTTAGCCTTTCAGTATTATGATTTCCTAACCTCGCGCGCATTTTTCCCGAATTCGCCCACTTTTACCGGCGCGGGAACACCTCTAGGGCAATTAGCGGCGTGTTTTGTTTTGCCAATCAGCGATGATATGGGGCGTAAGTCCACCGGCATATTTCAGACATTGCGTGATGCGGCTCTGATACAACAAACAGGAGGTGGTAATGGGTTCTCCTTTTCCCGCCTTAGACCTAAGGGCACTCTCGTTCGTTCCTCCGCTGGTCAAGCCACGGGCCCGGTTGGATTTTTACGGGTCTATGATAAAGCCTTTGGTGAAGTTGCCCAGGGTGGAACTCGCCGAGGGGCAAATATGGCAGTTTTACGGGTAGACCATCCGGATATAGAAGAATTTATCACGTGTAAGACCGATGAAAATGCCATTACAAATTTCAATATCTCGGTTGGAATCACCGATGCGTTCATGAAAGCTGTCATTCAAGGCGCCGATTGGGAGCTGCGTTTTCCGGATGTCACTTCTCCTTTATACCATGATTTTGATGGAACGCTTGAGCAAGCAGAGGCAGCTGGAATTCCAATCAAAGTATATAAAGTTGTGAAAGCACGCGATTTATTTGAAAAGATAGTCCGGCAAGCGCATCATAATGGTGAGCCAGGAGTCTTATTCCTTGATGCGGCAAATTTGAGTAATCCGGTTCCACATCTTTATCCGCTTGAGGCAACGAATCCATGCGGGGAGCAATGGTTAGGCCCGTACGAAAATTGTTGTTTAGGCTCGATTAATCTCGCACAACATTTTGCAGCGGATCATAAAGTGGATTGGGAAAAAATTCGCCAAAGTACAATTTTAGCGACCCGTTTTCTTGATGATGTGGTGGATGCCAATGCGTATGTTCCGGCTGTACCGCAACTAAAGGAAGCTGCGTTACGCGCTCGCCGGATCGGATTAGGGATTATGGGGTTAGCTGATCTCATGTATCATGTGGGAGTACGCTACGGCTCTCCAGAAGGACAGGAATTTGCTTCGCAAGTGATCGAATTCATCCGTTATCACGCAATGAAAACCAGTATTGAATTAGCAGAGAAACGTGGGCCATTCCCGGCAATCAAAGGTAGTATTTACGATCCGGAAAACTTAATCTGGAAAGCGCCTATGCCAATTTTCCCGTATACCCAAAATTGGGATAGACCAGCAATCGATTGGAAAGAGATAGAAAAAGGCATCAAACAACATGGAATTCGGAATGCTGCCCAAACCACCATTGCTCCTACTGGAACCATCGCCACGGTTGCTGGTTGTGAAGGGTACGGTTGTGAGCCTGTGTTTGCCTTAGCTTACATTCGCCATGTCAACGATAACGGCAAGGATTTGCAACTCAATTACACCAGCCCCTTGTTTGAAAAAGCTTTAGTTGAGGCAGGGATCAACGAAGAGCAACGAGAGAAGATTATTACCCATGTGATGGAACATGGCTCCTGTCAAGGAATTGAAGGGGTTCCCGAAGCAATTCAAAAAGTTTTTGTGGTTTCAACGGACATTACAGCAGAAGAACATGTCCGCATGCAAGCTGCAATGCAGGTATTTGTGGATAATAGTCTAAGTAAGACCATTAATTTTCCAGCTGATGCCACAGTAGAAGATGTTATGATCGCTTATCAGCTAGCTTGGCAGTTGGGTTGTAAAGGGATTACGGTTTATGTTACCGGTTCACGCGAGAAAGTAGTTTTGGAAACAAAAGCTACTGCAAAGAAAAAGAGCTTAAGCGAGGAGGAAGAAGAAAGAGCTGTTCGGGCTGAACAGATAGCTTTCTGGCAAGAGCAAAAGAAACCGCGTCCCCGGGCACTACATGGATTCACATACTCCATCAATACACCCTTAGGAAAGGCATTCATAACGATAAACGAAAATGGAGACGAGAATCCGTTTGAGGTATTCATTAATACTGCCAAAGCCGGCTCGGATACTGCGGCGGTGTCTGAAGCAATCGGACGGCTCATTTCTTATATCCTTCGTTTGGCATCCCCAGTTCACCCCCGAGAAAGATTGAAAGAAGTGTGGAGACAACTCTCCGGAATAGGAGGAGGACGCTCGTTGGGTTTTGGCCCGAATCGAGTGCGTTCGCTGCCAGATGGGGTTGCTCAAGTATTAGCAGAATATCTCGAGCAAAAAGAAAGCGCTGGTTCAACAAGATATGCGAGTACATCCCCAGAAACTGCCGAAAAAGAATTAAGTGGAGCTCACCAACCATATACACTAGAGTTCGAAGAGGAAGAAACCCCTGGGCAGTTTCAATTAAAAATTGGCGATTTATGTCCAGAGTGCGGACAGGCGGCATTGGTTAATGAAGAAGGTTGCCGCAAGTGCTATGCTTGTGGATATAGTGAATGCTAGGTTCACATGAAGAGATTATTAGTTGTTGCTGGAAATATCGGCACAGGAAAAACATCGCTAACGGAGCGTATTGGTGCGAAATTAGGTTGGCACACTGCATTTGAGTCCGTTGCTGATAATCCCTATTTGGCGGAATTCTATGCCGATATGCGCAATTGGTCGTTTCATTTGCAAGTATTTTTCCTTGGACATCGGGCAAAACAATACCTGCAAATGGCGGCTTTACCGCAATCGGTGATCCTCGATCGAAGTATTTATGAGGATGCGTATATTTTTTCGCGGGCACTTTATCAAATGGGTAATCTAACCGAAAGGGATTATCAGTCCTATCGAACTGTATTCGAATTAATTGTGAATCAGTTACCCGCTCCGGATTTGTTAATCTATCTGAAAGCACCGGTTGATGTATTAATAGAACGACTTCAGGCACGAGGAAGAGGGATTGAAAGCGGAATCACGAAGGAGTACCTTAGTTTATTAGAAAGTTTCTATGATGACTGGCTGCAAAATTTTGATATTTGCCCAGTATTAACTTTACGGACTGATGACCTGGATTTTGTCCATCAGCCAAAACACTTAAACATTGTAGTGAAGCGGATTCAGGAGAAATTGTCGGGAAGGGAGGAGTTAATTTTTAACAATCACGGATAACTGTTGAAATGGGTTAGTTGTCCCGCTGATTGACTGAATTAGCGGGACAATTTTGTCCTCCGGACATTTCTGGCAAGTCACCGAATTCAGATAATGATTTTTCCCGGTGGCGATGGGTGACATGCCGTAAGGTAAATAACAAGGCCAATGGCCAGAGGTGAACGATCATCGGTGATCCGCAATCCGGGCATGGGAGCATGCTAATCCCAAGAAAACCACTTACAGACAACCAGAAATGAAAAGATTTTTGTTTCAAAATATTCGACAGAGATTTATGGCTCATAATAGTAGATGTTTCCGGTATGAATTCCTGTTTACCAAACTTCCCCAGCATGGACAATGGTATTGGATGGGACATCTCGTTTAATGTTTGCGCCATTACCAATGCGGCAATGCTCACCAATGTGCACTTGTAAATTAACGGTCACTCCCATACCAATTAATGTTTTTGCTCCAACTGTCACTTCTCCAGCCAAAATAGCGCCAGGAGAAAGATTTACATAATCCTCTAACACACAATCGTGAGATACGATGGCGCCGGTATTGACGATAACTCCATATCCAACCGTTACATCACTGCCGATGTAAGCGTGGGGAAAAATTTGGGCTCCCTCGGCAAGCGTGACACTTTTTTCTACAAAAGCGGTTGGATGAATAACCGTAGGGCAGCGATATCCAATAGCGTGGAGGGTTTCAAAGACACGGATACGAGTGGTGATGTCGCCGATTCCACCCACTGCGTTGATGGCTAATCGGAATCCTTTTTGGTAGAGATATGCTAAATGATTTTTTTGCCCGACCACGGGTATATTCAAAATAGAGCTGCCAATTGGTTTTGCATCATCGATAATGCCAGCAATAGGGAAGAGATGGGCTGCCCGGATTAATTCAATCAACGATTTTCCATGTCCTCCACCACCATAGATTAATACTGCATTTGGATCGACATTATCGATAGGAACATGGGTCTCTTCCCTAAGTAATTGAGGAAATAAGGCTTTTAACCGTTCTACCGTGATTAATTCGTCGGGTGGTAATGCTTGCAGGTCTATTCTGGCTTCTTGGGCAAGTTTTAACGCCGGTTGGGTGATGCGTATATTCCGGAGAGCAGGTTTTGGTTCGGTTTCGATTGGTTTGTGTATCGAGGGTTGCCATGCAGGGTCAGGGCTAATTACACAAAACACTTCTCCAGCTCTAACAATTTGCCCTTTTTGAGCGCTAATCTCAAAAATATAGCCATCCTGTTCTGCTTCTAACTCTTGTGTGGCTTTGGTTGTCTCTATTGTACAAAGGATATCTCCCCGTGAAACCCATTGCCCATTTTCTACAAGCAAAGATGCTATCACCATTTCTGGTTCATTAGGGTTGATATAAGGAAAGGTGACAGTTAAGGGGGATTGGCTCATTGTTTCAAACTCATTATACTGGACAATCTTTGATATCTAATGATCATTTAGGAATGATTTAAAATAGCGTGTACTGCGGTAATGATATCGCGCAATCCGGGAAGTGTATCGTTTTCCAGGGCTGGTGATGCGGGAATGGGATGGTCTTTTGCGGCTATTCGAGTGGCGCGAATGGCTGAGTTATTCGTTCGTTCCATTATTTGGGATAATATTTCAGCGCCCCAGCCCATAGTGCGTGTTCCTTCTTCAATGGTCATCAAATGTTTGGTTTGTCGAATGAAATCCATTAATGGCGTTATTTCAAATGGGGCTAATTGAGTGGGAACAATCAACTCGCAGAAGATTTCTTCTTCATAAGCGAGCTTGAGCATAGTTTGGCTTGCTAGTTCTGCCATATATCCATAAGCGATAAAAGTTAATTGGGGATCAGGAGCGCCGAGTAGAGTCAATCGATAGGTTGGATAGGAAGGATTTCCGGGAAGAAGCGTGCGGTCAAAATCACGGTTTACTGACTCATCGAAAAGGGATAATGGATATAACAATTTATGTTCAATGAACAAGATCGGATCTTCTTCGGAAAGGATGGCATCATAGAGTAATTTACCCGGGTCTGAAAAGGAATTCACTGCAACGACTTTTATTCCTGGAATACCAAGGAATATTTTTTCCAGAGTCTGGGAATGGGTTGGTCCGTAGCCGCGGTAACCACCCATAGGGGTGCGAATCACTAAGGGAACGCGCACTTGGTCATTGTACATCCAGCGGAACTTGGCAAGGTGATTGATCAGCTGGTCTGCAATCAATGGAATAAAATCACCAAACATGATTTCGACGATCGGATGTAACCCGCGCATCGCCATTCCGCTAGCTATCCCAACGATGCCGGCTTCTGAGATTGGACTGGTTAAAACCCGATCGGGGAAAAGCGTAGAAATTCCCTGCGTTACCTTGAATGCACCACCATAAGGGTCCAGTATATCTTCTCCGATGAGAAGCGCTTGGGGGTCATCGAACAAAGCTTGCTTTAATGCTCGATTGAGCGATTCAAGGACGGTTATCATGTTGTCGCAACCTTGGGAAGAGGGTCGTTGAGTGCATCCATAAATGCATTTTGGATTTGATCTCTCACCGTATTTTCGATGGTCATCCGCTCATCCGGATTCAATCGAGCGCCATGTATTTGAATGGGATCAAATTGCGCCCGTATTTGCGCAAGGTAATCCGCTGGACGCGTGTCATCTCCTTTTGAATGGGGTGCAAACCGATAGGTGTGAAGGATCAGTGCTGCAGGAGATTCTGTATCACGAACATAATCCATCCATTTTTTTGCTGTTGGAGAAATGACTAAAACATCGCTTGTATCCAGTTCGCAATAGGGTATCTCAAAAGCAGAGAATCGGGCAGTAATGGATCCGGCTAAGCTCATATCAATTGGTGTTGTTTGAGCAATGCGGTTATTCTCCAAAACATATAAAATGGGTGCTTTCCATTTGCTTGCAAGATTAAAAGCTTCGTATATAACACCTTCTCCCAGCGTTCCATCTCCAAGAAAGGCTATTCCAATTGCTCCGCTGCCTTTGCGTTTTTCTGCTAAAGCCATTCCCGTAGCTATTGGCACTATCCCTCCCTGAATGCCATTTGAATAAAAATTTTTCCAGTGCAGGTGTTGGGAGCCACCCCTGCCTCCGCAAACACCACTTGCCTTTCCCATTAATTCGGCAAATAAGAGGTGTGGATCACCGCCATAGGCTAGAAAATGTCCATGCCCACGATGATTGCTAAAGACGATATCGTCTGGCGAAATATGCGATAGCACACCTACGGCATTGGCTTCCTGCCCGATATAGGTATGAGTTGTGCCAGGAAAAACCCCTTTGGGGAAATTATCTAAAACAGTTTCCTCAAAACAACGGATAAGAAAGAGTTTATGGTAAAGGGTTTGGTTATCCATGGATCTTGAATCTCGTTAGGGAAATTATAATCGGTTGGATAGATTAGAAGAACTGTTCCTGCAAAAATTGCTTTTTGGGTTTAACTCACTTGAACTATCAGTTTTCAACTCTTCTCCTCATTCTCCTGGTTTGTTCCCATGAACTCTTCGGCGGTGGCAAAACCCGGTTGATTAATTCCCTCCCTTTTTAATACTTTCCAGGCTGTGAGGGCGAGGATCTTTAGATCTAACCAGAATGACCAGTTATCCACATACCAGAGATCCAGGCGGAATTTCTCTTCCCAGGTTAAGGCATTGCGACCATTGATTTGTGCCCAGCCGGTTATACCAGGTAGGACATCATGGCGGCGGGCTTGTTCGGGTGTGTACCGTTCCAGGTATTGCATTAAGAGTGGACGAGGGCCAACCAAGCTCATTTCCCCGCGCAAGACGTTAAATAATTCCGGTAATTCATCCAAACTCGTAGCGCGCAAGAATTTTCCTAACCTGGTTAAGCGAAGTTCATCGGGCAACAGATTGCCATGCTGGTCACGTTTATCGTTCATGGTGCGGAATTTGTAACACATAAAAGGTTTTCCCTTATAGCCAGGTCTTAATTGGCAGAAGAAAAAGGGATAACCCATTGTGATCCAAACGATAAGCGCGATGAATATTAAAAGAGGCAAGAGAATGATGATTAAAACGATAGCGCAGAGCAGATCAAATAGTCGCTTAATGATAAAAGCAGTTTTTCTTTGGTAAGGCATCGGTATTCGCTATCCTTCTGAATACACAGGGCTGATAAACCTGATTAATGTTTGCAGGATTTCGAGCAGTGCATCTTGCCAATTCTCTACATTGGCGTAGGCAAACCAGATGGCAGTCTTCCCGATTCGAGCAGCTGGATGAAGGTCGGTTGACAGAGGGGGAATTTGTCCTTCGGGGAATTTCAGGGTTAGTTGACCATTTTCAATAGTAACCGCACTTAAACCTGCCTTTTGAGCTAACACTTTCACTTTCATCTGATAAAGTAAATTGCGAACCATATCGGGCAAGGGTCCGAAACGATCCTGAAATTCATCAGCTAACTGATCAATTTCGGCTAAAGACTGAAGATGTGCTAAACGGCGATATAAGCGTAACCGCATTGTTTTATCGGGAACATAATCGGCGGGGATGTTTGCGGGAATAGGCAGGTCGACATTTACCCCTAAACCAGCTTCATCTGAGACCACCGCCTCTTCAATTGGGGTGGTTGGGATGGCAGCCCCTTTCTTTAAACGGCGGATTGCGTCTGCCAAAAACCGCGTATATAGATTTAGTCCCACTGCGCTGACATGCCCGGATTGCCGGGTGCCGAGGATATCACCTGTGCCTCTAATTTCTAAATCACGCATAGCGATATTGAAGCCTGATCCTAATTGTGTATTCTCCGCGATGGTTTCCAGACGCTGTTGCCCCTCGATGGTGGGGTTCTTCCGACGATGGCGGAAGAAATAGGCATAGGCGCGTTGGGCGCCTCGCCCAACCCGCCCACGCAGTTGATAGAGTTGGGCTAACCCAAATGTGTCTGCTCGATCGACGATCAACGTGTTTGCGTTGGGAATGTCCAGACCCGATTCGATTATGGAAGTGGAGAGCAACACATCGACTTCACCATTACTAAATTGGCGCATTCGTTCTGCCAATTCCTGTTCGGGCATTTGCCCATGCGCAACCACAATTCTTGCTTCGGGAACAATTTGTTCCAGGTGATGAAGCATTGCATAGATGGTTTGAACACGGTTATGTACAAAAAATACCTGCCCCCCGCGTTCTAATTCGCGGATTATTGCGTTGCGCACCAAGTCAGGTGAGTAAGGACCGACATGGGTCAAGATAGGAGTGCGCTCTTCTGGTGGTGTGTTGATGGTGGAAATGTCGCGCACGCCACTTAATGCCAGATAAAGTGTACGTGGAATGGGGGTTGCGGTTAATGTCAGTACATCTACTTCGGTGCGCATTTTCTTTAGTTTTTCTTTGTGTATAACTCCAAAACGTTGTTCCTCATCAATGATTAACAACCCTAGGTCTTTGAATTGTACATCATTTGAAAGAAGGCGATGGGTGCCAATGATGATATCAATTTTCCCTAAAGCCAGTCGTTTGATAATGGCTTGCTGTTGCTGAGGGGTTCGAAAACGAGATAACATCTCCACTTCAACTGGAAATGGGGATAATCGCTGCCGAAAAGTTTCAAAATGCTGTTGGGCAAGGATGGTAGTGGGGACGAGGACGGCTACTTGTTTGCCATCCATGACGCATTTGAAAGCTGCCCTTAGCGCTACTTCCGTCTTTCCGTAGCCGACATCCCCACAAATAAGGCGATCCATTGGGCGGGAACTCTCCATATCTGCTTTCACTTCTTTCAATACTTTGATTTGGTCTTCTGTTTCGATGTATGGAAAACTTGCCTCTAATTCTTCTTGCCAATGGGTGTCGGGTGAAAATGCGTGCCCTTCGATGACATTTCGTTTTGCATATAGTTCCAATAAATCTTGAGCAACCTCAACTACAGCCTCTTTTACATAATTTTTGACATTCCGCCATTCTGGGCTGCCAAGATGACTTAATGTTGGTTGCCTTCTATCTGAGCCGATATATCGGGAAACTCGATCGGCTTGATAGACTGGAACAAATAATTGCGCGTTATTGGCATACTCGATGCAAAGGTATTCGCGTTCAACATTTTCAATGGTGCGCGTGACCAGTCCGATGAAAATTCCTATCCCGTGATCAACATGGACAACATAATCACCTGGCTGAAGATCGGTATATTCTCCCTCTGGATCAACGCTAAGAACCCGTTTGCGCTGGCGTACCTCTGGGGGACGGATGCCAAATATTTCGCTATCGGAGAAAACATGCAGGGGAGTTTGTTGTGGCGGATAAAATCCCCATCCCTCGGATATGCTCCCGGAAACAAAATGGATCAATTGTTCATGGGCGGCATGATGGACTTGTGGGATACCTTGTTCCTGCCACAATTCTTCTAAACGGGATTTCTGACGGGATACAATCCATATATTTGCGTGATTTTCGACCAGGTTTTGGAGATGTTGAATAAAAAGTTTCAGGCGTCCGCCAAAATGGTCTTCAGCAGTAAAGAGAGAAGCCAATTTTTGTTGATAGGAGTTTTCCTCTTCGTTCTCTAAACCGAGGTGAATCGTGTAATGGGTTGAGAGATTATCCTCGACTTCAGACCAGGATAAATAAGGGGGTGGAGTGTCCTCGCTGATTTTTCCTTCCCGAATTAAGTTGTGGCGTAATTCCATTGCTTTTTCATCGATCTCGATTGCGTTTTCTTGAATTGAATCAAGATTATCGAGGAGAACAATTGCGTTATTGGGAAGATAGTCTAATATGCAAGCAGGAAATGGATGTAATTGGGGGAGGAAAAATTCATTGATTTCTTCACCATCCGGGATTGCCAATCGATTTTGATTCGACAATAAATATTCACGGGCGGGTGGAATAATTACCCTCCGGGTTGGTTGTGCTTCTTTTATCGTTCGTTGAGTAGATGGATCGAAGGAACGCAACGACTCGATCTCATCTCCAAAAAATTCGATCCGGATTGGATATACCAAAGATGTTGCCCAGATATCCAGAATTCCTCCACGGCGAGAGTACTGGCCTAGTTCAATGACAGTGTTGACCCGCTCGTAACCAATATCATTCCAAAACCGAGCTAGTTAATCGATGGATTGATTCATGCCAACTTTTATGGTTTTGGTTGCTTTCAGAAATTCTCGGCGCGGTATCGTACGAGTTAATACTGCCCGAATCGATGCAACGATGAAGGGAGGAGGCTCGGGCGGCGTTTCACCGGGGATCATCGAGCGCGCTAATTGCGCTAACACGGATAGCCGATCGCGCCGGACTTGATCGCCCCAGGCAATATTTTCGTAAAATAATGTATTTGGCTCTGCAAAAATAGCTCGATTCAGATAAGGATTCCAGACGTTAAGCTCTTCCCATAAAGATAATGCCCGGTCATTACGATCCGTGATAAATAAAATGGGAACATTCATGCGCCGCTGAAGGGCAATTGCCAGCGGGAGGTGTACCGCGCGGCGCAGAGATAACCCATCGATTTGTTCTCGGTTTTGGACGGATTGGACTAAATCAGATAGATTATTTTCTAATCGTTGAAATAATTCTTCGAACATCATTGCAATCTCGGATTGCATAGCATATTAAGGGCTGGTTGAAAGAGGGGCGTTGTGCCGGTTCATCGCTTCATCTATCCCATATTGGATTGTATCGAGGAGCGCGTGAATAGCATGGTCGATGATAATGGGTAGGTGTTCTCTTTCCTGAGGGGTAAAATCCTCTAGGACGTAATTGGCGGCTTCTTTCTTTCCTGTTGGCCTTCCAATGCCAATGCGGAGGCGGGCAAATTCTTGAGTTCCAAGCCGTTCGATGATGGATTGCATCCCTTTATGACCACCAGAGCTGCCATTTGGGCGTAAGCGAAGAGTTCCAAAGGGTAAGTCAATATCATCGTAAACGACTAACAGGTTGGAAAGGGGTATTTTATAGTAACGAAGAAGCGCAGCCACAGATTTGCCAGAGAGATTCATATATGTTTGTGGTTTGGCAAGGATCACATTCACATCTGCGATTTTGACTTTTAGGATAAACGCTTGATGTTCCAAACGATTGAATGTTTGAGACTGCTGGCTGGCGAACTGATTTAGCACCATGAAACCAATATTATGGCGATTTAGCGCAAATTCTTTTCCTGGGTTACCCAAACCAACAATCAGGAAATTGCGCTGATCCATTTGATTCGGATTATGTTCGGCAAGAACCATTTCTAACGCGATCCTCTCTGAATCAAAACATAACTGATACCCGCTAAAAAGAGCCCCATTACAACGATGATCCCCCATATTGCATTACGAATTAAGTCGGATGATTGGATTGTTGCGGGATTGGTGGGGAAAGGTGTGGGAGTAAGAGGAAAACTATGCTGCGGGGTTGGAACGCGCGCTGTGCTGACTTCGCTGCGGGTGGATAGGGGTGCAGGTGTATCGGTTTCGATTGCGGAATAATTGCGTACTCTAATCCCTTCGACCGTATAAGTGAAGACCTGATTCGTTTTGGTAGTAACCGTTAATTTGAGAATGTAGATGTTATCGGTGATAGTAGAAGTATCCCAAGTAGCGAGGAGATCATTTACCACACCCTGGTCACTTTCAGCAATAGGGAACCAGGTATTGGTAGGGTTAGCCTGGTAAGCGAATTCGAGGGTAGCGTGAGAGAAGTCATGGATATTAGTACTTCCGGTAATTTTGACTAATCCTTGTACAGCCTGGTTTGGTTTCGGGTAAGAGATAGAGATATGGGAAACGAAAGCGGCGGGGCTGCTATTGCGCATAGTCATTATATGATGAGAGAGTCCGAAACCATTAAATAAACCAAAAATGACCACAACCATGAACATTTCCAGCATATGCAACATACGAACCTATAGTTTAACATGGAGATTAAAAGGTTGCAACCTTTTTGCAGCCTTTTATTGTTCACCGAAAATGTCACCTTATGGAAACAAAGGTGATATTGAGAATGAAAGAACAACACAAATTGAAAATGGTGATTGACTACGAAGCAAAAAGATAAACGCTAGGACCGCGGCCGATTTGCTAGGCATATCTGTACGTTATTTTCGTCGTTTGGTTGCGGCTTATCGGGAGAGAGTAGTGGCAGCTCTGGGACATGGCAATCGTGGTAAATCCCCGGCTAACCGTATTTCGGATGACATTTGGTAGCAGATCATTACTTTAGCTAAAACCATCTATCAAGGTTACAATGTTTGCCATTTTATCGAAGAGCTAGATGAATTAAGACCTGACAGGTTTCATCATGACGTATGTCCATCATGATGCTTGCGAGGGCATAGGTGCGTGTGTGGGATGGATTTTGAAAAACCTGTCAGGTCTTAGATTAGTTTGCTTTCGTCGAATAGATTGGGGAGACAGGAAAAACTATTCCGCTTTCACCCCTCGAATATTTCGCGGCGTCCCTCGCAGACCTGACAGGTTTCATCACGACATATGTACATTATTGTGTTCGTGCAGATGCAGGCGCGAATATGAAATGGATTCTCGGAAACCTGTCAGGTCTTAGATTAATTAGGTTCTTCGGACAGGTTGGGGAGGCCGGAAAACTATCTCCAGTTTTACCCCTCGGATATTTTGCAGTGCCTCCGGCAGACCTGACAGGTTTCATCATGAGCTGTGTACATCATGGTGTTCATGCGGATGCAGGCGCGAATATGAAATGGATTCTCAGAAACCTGTCAGGTCTTAGATCAGTTATCCTCTTCGGCCAGGTTGGGGAAGCCGGAAAATCATCTCTGCTTTCACCTTTCGGATATTTCACGGCGACCCTTGCAGACCTGACAGGTTTCATCACGACCTGCGTACATCATGGTGTTCGTGCAGATGCAGGTGCGATTATGAGATGGATTCTCGGAAACCTGTCAGGTCTTAAATCAGCTAATGTTGTTGTTCAGCGAATTGGTCACCTTTTTGCAAACCTTTGTTATGTGTGGTAAACTCTTAATCATAAGGTGAAACATGGCACAGACGAGAACCGAGCTGATTGTTGCACGATTACGGGAAATGCAAATGAATTCCCCGGAAATTGAAGCTTCCGCTGTGGTTTCCACGGATGGTTTAATTATCGCTTCTGCTTTGCCTGCAGATGTAGAAGAAGATCGTTTATCTGCCATGTCTGCTGCCATGATCGGATTAGGGGAACGAATCGCCGAAGAATTAAATCGGGGAAAGTTAGAACAAATTTATATCCATGGAACTAATGGGTTTGTGATATTGACATCCATTGGCAATTCAGCGGTTTTATCGGCATTGGCGCGGAATAATGCGAAATTGGGCTTGATTTTTCTCGAATTACAGCGTGCCGTGCGAGATTTGGAGCGATTAGTGGAATGAATGGGCTTGACTGCTTTTAAAAATAACAGCGTGGGGAGAAATGCCTAAATGGCTTTCTCCCCACGACTTTTGTAATTTGTAAATGGAGGTATTATGGAAGAATTATCCCAAACAAAATATATCTTTTTTACCGGGGGGGTTGTCAGTTCGGTTGGAAAAGGTGTCACTGCAGCTGCTCTGGGAAGATTGTTAAAGGAACGCGGTTTTAAAGTGGCGGTTCAGAAATTAGACCCATACATAAATGTAGACCCGGGGACGATGAGCCCCTATCAACATGGTGAAGTATTTGTCCTCGATGATGGTGCCGAGACCGATTTAGATTTAGGTCACTATGAGCGATTTATTGACGTGCGCCTTAATCGGGTTTGCAACGTGACTACGGGCCAAGTGTATGCGGAAATTATCACCAAAGAAAGACGGGGAGATTTTCTTGGCGGTACGATTCAGGTCATCCCGCATATCACGAATGAAATCAAGCGACGGATTGGTTTAGTGGCAAAAACAACGGGAGCAGAGATTGTATTAGTTGAAATTGGAGGTACGGTAGGAGATATCGAATCGCTTCCGTTCTTGGAGGCGATTCGCCAAATGCGTACCGATTTGGGAAGAGAAAATAGCCTTTATATTCATGTCACCTGGTTGCCTTACATTGGTGCGACCAGTGAGCTCAAAACAAAACCCACCCAACATTCTGTCCGTGAATTGCGATCGATTGGTATCTCTCCGGATATCATCGTGCCAAGATCCGATTACCCACTGGAAGATGGCATTTGCGAAAAAATAGCGCTATTTTGTGACGTGGAGCGGAAAGCTATCTTTCCAATGGTCACCACTCCAATCCTGTATGAAGTTCCACTAATCTTGGAAAAGATGGGAGCTGGGGATTATGTCCTGAACCGGCTTGGACTGAAAGCCCGTCAAAAACCAGATTGGAGTGAGTGGGAAACATTAATCGCAAAAGTAAAACAACCGAAACCGGTGGTAAAAGTGGCTTTGGTGGGGAAATATGTAGAATTACATGACGCTTATATGAGCGTGCGTGAGGCGTTAAAACATGCGGCTCTTCATGTTGGTGTGGAAGTAGACTTAGCCTGGGTCCATTCCTCAGATCTCGAGAAAGGGAAGGGCTGGGATGTGGTGAAATCGGCGGATGGCATTATTATCCCTGGTGGTTTTGGCAGCCGCGGAACGGAAGGAAAAATCCAAGCGGCGCGCTATGCTCGTGAAAATAAAATCCCTTACCTCGGTTTGTGTCTGGGTATGCAATTGATGGTGGTGGAGTTCGGGCGTTATGTTTATGGCACCGATCAAGTAAATTCAACCGAATTTGATCGGTCTACTTTACAGCCGGTGATCGATCTAATGCCAGACCAGCGGGATATCGCCGATATGGGTGGAACGATGCGGTTGGGTTTGTACCCATGTAAATTGATACCAGGTACAAAAGCAGCTTCAGCATACGCCGAATTTACTCAAGATAAAATCGTTTACGAAAGGCATCGTCATCGTTTTGAATTCAATAACGCTTATCGAGAAGTATTCCAGAACGCCGGCATGGTATTTTCTGGTTTGTCGCCAGATGGAAGATTGGTCGAAATTGCTGAGATCCAAGATCATCCGTTTATGGTTGGTACCCAATTTCATCCTGAGTTCTTATCCCGTCCGAATCGACCTCATCCTTTATTTGTCGGATTTATACGCGCTGTCAAAGAAAGGGCGGATGAAAAATCAGGTGAGTTGGAGATGAACTCTGCAAATGAGGATTAAGGTTGCTCGTCAACTTGCGTTTCGACTGGACGGATAACCTCATCGATGGAAACGCTCTCGCGGCGCATTCCTGGTGCTGGTGTGGCACAATATGGACAAAGGTTCCAGGATAATTCGAGTAGTTTGCCACAATGGTGACATGCTTTTTTCAACCGGGTGTGACAGCTTGGACAAACGAGCCAGTCTTCTTTCACTTTTCGTCCACAGCCTGGACAAAGTTCTGGCTCTTCAATCGCTTGCAGCAACGCTTCTTCCTCCAAGGATTGTTGGTATTCTTCTTCAAGCGTGTTAGATGGTCTGAGAATAAGATAAATGACGATGCCGGGTAAGAATAATATCGCAACCACTAGAATGGCTAGAATACGCGCTAATGGATCATGGGTTCGATGGCGGATGTCTCGATAAGTCCAGATTACCAAACTGAGCCACAAGGCTGCAATGAATGCCCCTCCCCAAGCGGTGAGGATGAGGATAAGATTGCGAAAACTATTTGCATCCAAATTCATGAGAGATACCTCTTGAAGCGATTATAGCATGAAAGCTATTTTATCAGAGCCGACAATCAAAACTGTGCAGTTTTTATGCCATTGAACAAGGAGAAGGATATGGTTGATTCTGGGGTAATTTTTCGTATCACTGATATTCCAAAATCGGACCGCCCAAGGGAACGATTGGCGGAACGTGGTGCAAGCGCATTGAGTAATTCAGAGCTATTGGCAATTTTGCTGCGCACGGGTGTAACTGGTGAAAATGCATTACAGGTTGGGCAGCGCTTGTTGAGAGATTTTCATGGAATTATTGGACTGCATCGTGCTTCTTTTATGGAATTGAGTGATCAACGAGGAGTGGGTGTTGCAAAAGCAGCCCAAATAAAAGCTGCTTTGGAATTGGGCAACCGTATGCGCCTTGAATCGGATGAACGTCCTGTTATTCAAAGCCCGCAAGATGCTTTTGTTTTGGTAGATTATGAAATGAGCGGGTTAGAACAAGAAGAGCTGCGGGTTCTTATCCTTGATACCCGCAATCATGTTTTAGAAATAAAGCCGATTGTGCGGGGATCTCTAAACTCTGCCCAGGTGCGGATTGGAGAGCTTTTCCGCGAAGCAATTCGTCTAAATGCCGCGGCAATTATTGTGGTGCACAATCATCCTAGCGGTGATCCTACGCCGAGCGCTGATGATGTTGCATTAACCCGCGCCATCATCCAGGCAGGACAGTTGCTGGATATTCAGGTTTTAGATCATATTATCGTTGGTCGTAATCGTTATGCATCCCTCAAAGAACGAGGTTTAGCCTTTACATAATTTTTTATGCAGTGGATCGAACGCGAAAATCAGGGAATTCGCCATTTGCTGGTAACCAAACGAATTTTACATTCGTGACATGCGCCGAACGAGGTCCGATTTTGAGGGCGGTTAACAATTGCTCTAATTGTTCCCGTTTTCCTTCGGCAACCACCTCAACGTTTCCTTCCCAAGTATTGCGAACCCAGCCGGTTAGATTAAGTTGGGCAGCCTGTCTTTGGACAAACATCCGAAAACCGACACCTTGAACAACACCTTCAACGAGGGCGTGCAAGCGGGCATTTGTTTCTTCCGTCATGGTTCCTCCTGTGAATGGCGGTGATGCTGGAATAAAGTCGATGACAAAAGGAATGGGATAAGCAAAATAATGGTTAAAACTGCTAACCAGGGTGCAAAATTATTGAAGACGAAATTCAGCGGAACGACACCGTATTGCTCTTTCAACCATTTTTGGGTTAGATCAGTGAGAGTTAACCCATATGTTGTTTGAAGAGGGGCTACGCAGTCCTTTGCATTTTGGTAGGCATGGATTAATGGGATTAATTTTTGAGAACCATAGGAGTGGATTAAGAATTGGACGAAGTCACCAGACTGCGCATAGGCAAGATATACATTACTAATATCTTGAGGGAAACTGGTACACATATCTGCGAAATCAAGCAAAGAATGGTCATGCACGGCATTTTGTAAAATGGAATAATATTCAGGATTGGGTGATAATTCAGCAGAGGTCGCCAACCCTTCGTTCAACCAAACTGGGAGCTGGTTATAACTCTCGGGAGATAATTGCCAGAGGATGATGTGCATTAATTCGTGGGGGATTTGCCGTTTTAATTGCACAATTTCATCTGCCGGGTTCGATAAGGAAAGCAGGATTACATGTGCTCGCGGTTCAACATGGGCAGCCATCCAGTTGGCTTGGCTTAATGGGTATGCTTCTCTGAGATCGCCGGGAGAATTATAGATGTAAATGTCAACAGGTGGTATGGACGGGGCTGGCAAAATCGTCTGGATTTTCTGGATTGCTTGCTGCAAAACAGGAATCACCGTATTCTCCACATCGAGTCGCTTATCTCGAAAATGGATCAGGAAAGTGTCCATGGATGTGGTTTCCCAGCCTTTTCTGTTATCCAGATAGCGCAATTCATCGGTTGGTGAGGTCAGGTTTGTGCCATCGTTTAATTCCACTTCAACCCAATATTCAATGATGGAAAAAGGCAAGATAGGGTTAGAGCCGAGATCAAAAGGCTGTGTAAATTTCTGTTCTTTGTCTATCTTAATAGGGGTTTTAATGATCTCTGTATTGTTTGTTTTTATCAATAAATTAGCTTGTTTTATGGGTAAAGGAGGTGTGATTTTTCCTTGAAAATTAATCATCCTTTCAAATTCATAGGATGTTTCGGAGTGTAATTCAATGGAGAGGGTTTGGGAGAGAGCTGGTTGAGCAGCGAATTGCATCAAGCATATAAGTAAAACGACCAAGCTTAATAGTTTACGCTGCATTTCAAAAGGGAAATTAATATCCTGTATTATTCATCGTCATCATCAAGATGGAGATCGAGTAAATCGTCGAGATCTTCATCATCAAATATATCGTCTTCTGCTTCATCCTCCTGATAATGAAGATGCCCTTCTTCATCAATATCCATGAGGGTGAAAAAACCAACATCATTGGTAAACGCTAAATTATCTAGGGCATCTTCAAGGAAATTGAGCTCCTCATCGTCCTCTGTGTTATTGTACAGTTCCATGAAAAGGTCTTGAACATCCTCTCCGCCTATTTCCGAAAGGGACCAGATTGCCGCTTGACGGACATTCTCGTCATCGTCATTAACCAATTTGAACAATAAATCTCGGCACGATTTTGCTTCTAAACCGCCGGCTGCCCGGGCTGCCTCCATACGGACTTCAGCATCCTTGTGATCCAGCATCTTTTCTACATATGGAAGCCAGACCGAGTTTGCTGAGCGTCCCATGGCAAATAAAGCGCTGACGAGTAGATCGCGGTTGCCTGAATGATATGCTTCATCGAGAAATTCGTCTACTTCTGGGCGGCTTGAAAATCCGAGAGCCTCCAATGCCCGCCGGCGAACTAACAGTGTATCGTTGCCACGATAGACAGAAATTAATTTCTCCTCAATCTCGTGAAGGATTTTTTCCTTTAACTCCTCTATTTCACCTAGATAAACAAACTGCCCAAGTGAAGTGGCAGCATTCGCCCGCACCTCTTCGGAATTATCGGACATGAGCATCTCTAACAATTTTGGGATGATGGTTGTATCCTCGCTTTCCCATAAGTTACGAATTGCTAAGGCGCGGACATGTTCGTTGGGATCCTCGAGGGCGAATTTACCTAAAGCGGTAAATGAAAGTAAGGTATCATCTGCTGCCATCAGTTCTGTATCTTCTAATAAAGCTTGGCGACGCCAGTCGGGAATTTTATGCCAAATCTTTTTGATTTTTGCTAAATCGCTATCGCTAAGATCGGATAAGCGATAGATATATTTTGCTTGAACTGGGTTTTCAGTATCGAGCAAAGTATTAATTAATTCGTTAATAGTTATCTTCTTATTCATCTATTTGCTCTCTTAGAATGGTAATTTAACGGGTGAAACAAAATCCATGATATTGATATAGACCAATAATGCCAGTAACAAAACAAAACCTACCATGTGGATAGCGTTTTCATATTTTGGTGGAAGGCGCCGGCGGGTGATGATTTCGAAGCTGGTGAATAAGAGACGCCCACCATCTAAGGCAGGGATCGGGAATAGGTTGAGCACACCTAAAGACATCGTGATCATGGTGAAAAATGAAAAGGGGTCTTGAACTTGTTGGTAGATATCATACATGCCTTTATAACCAACCGGGCGTGCCATTTCCGGTGAAATTTGCTTTGTCATAAGCATTTTCGGCAGCGAAAACAACATGGCAACATAATTGAATGAAGCCTGTACACCACGTGGGATTGCTTTAATCACCGTTGTTGGGCGTGTATCCACCCCCATTAGGATCCCAATTGCACCTTGATCAGGTGGAGGTGGATTGCGAGGAGTAAGTGTGGTAGAAAAATTCTTTCCATTTCTTTCATACACTAAAGTGGTTGGTTCACCTAAACGCTGATAGATTAAATCGTGCAGCTTATCCACCGAATCCACTTTATTGCCCTGTACTTCCAGGATGATATCGCCGGTTTGCAATCCTGCTTGCGCAGCTGGAGAACCGGGAGCAATACCTAATACTTTCACCCGATTCGGAAGCGGTTCACCGGCTTGGTAGAAGACCAGAACTGATAAGATAATCCCGATTAATATGTTCGTGATCGGCCCTGCGCTGATGACGGCAAATCTCACCCATGGATT
>DAOTVW010000117.1:0-2420 GCA_034436035.1 Anaerolineales bacterium | reverse complement strand
ATCAGGGTATTGCCGTTGGAGAGCTGAACAGCATCGGGGTAATCATCAGAATAATATTCTTCAACTCCCTGAAGAAGATTGGTATCCCCTTTAATGGTTACCCCCGCGCTATTCAATAAGGCATAATGCACATCCCCGTCGCCACCCCCCCAGGAAAGTAATACACGGTTATTGGACAGGGTTGCCAAGTTGGGCTCATAGGCATGTTTGGAGTACGATTTATCATCGGCTGTGAATTTGGTCACTGCCTTAATGAGATTGCCGCCGGAACCTCTGATAGAGAAGTACACATCGCTGATGAAGCCGTTACTCACCCAATAGAACTGCCGCCATGCCATCACAAAGCGATTGTCCCCGGTGGCGGCCAGCGTTGGACCGGAGAAGTGGTAAAGGTTGTTTGCGGACCATGTATTGAAGCTGGTATTGTTGGTCAAGTTTTGCGGACCCAAGATGCGATTGCCGTTTGCATCAAGGACAGCGAAGTAGATATTTTGATTGTAGAGATCTTGATTATTTTCATATTTATATATCATTCGCATCCAAAGTACACCAATTTTACCATCGGGCGTTACTGCCAATGCCGGATCTAAATCATACGTGTCATTAATTACTCCGCTAAGATCCGCTAGGGTCGTCACCGGCCGAACCACGCCGCCATCATGACCGATGAGAGTGTATTGTAATTCATTTCCGAATGAATTGTAGTTAGGATTCAAACTTCTCCAATTGCTCCATGCATATACCATCGTGCCGTTGGGCGTCTCAATCACCGCATTATTCTCGCTTGATGTGGAATCCGGGGCGGCCTTTACCACCTTATGGAAACCAGGGCCCGAAAGCTCGAGCTGAGGGACGCCATCGCTCATATCAGTGAAGACCTGGGCGAAAGGCGCCGGGCCGGCCAGTTTCAATTCTATTCTCTTAGAAACATCCGTGGACAACCTCGATGTCACCTGCACAGCGAAATTGAACGTTTGCCCCAAACCGACAACCAGGGGGGATTGAACGCGAGCGATAATCTGCCTCGTTTCGCCAGGGGCGATGTCTCCCGTATTGATGATGGGCGTGAGGCCATCATTATTAAAAAACTCGACCGGGGGATCGCCATACAATGAGGTAAGATCGAAACTGTCAGGCCCCAGATCACCCACGTTTTCAATGCTGAGGAGAAAATCTACCTTCTCATCGGGTCCAACGAGGCGCGAATCCCATGAGGGGGTGACCAACACGCGTGCGGCCATAGGTGGACGGTGGAAGCGGTAGGCTTTAGGGGGGGTAATGGTAAAACTACAGTAATCCATTATCTTTAAGCCAATCATCCCGGTGGAGTTCTCGATGCCAGCCGACGCACACCACATCGAACCCCCCTGGTTAATCGAATTATATTGGAAGACAATATCACCATTCTCGTATAAGATAACCTCGAAGGTGTAATCATCTACGAAGGTATCCCCATATAGCGGATACTGCTTGACCTGGTTCCACACCACCGCGAACCAGCGGTCGGGCGCGCTGCCTCCGCTCGTATAGAAAACCTGATTGGTACTGCCGCTGCTGCCAAGTTGAGTGGGCAGCCCATATGGAGCGATAATATTATTGGGCCAACTCGGATCGGGAATCTCTCCCGGCCAGTACCCATAAGGCTCCCCCGAAAAATTAAGATAACCATAGGCTGTAATTTCAACGGAATTATAGCTATTTTCATAGTATTTAAACGGAAATGGCAAACTGACGTCGGTGATGTCGTTGCTAGCGGTCAACCCGGTATTTTGCCACGTTGCCGGATTGAAATTCCAATTGTACGTTTCGCTGTCATCCCATGTGTAGCCGAATTCATCCGGACCGCCTGAAGCCAGAGGAGAGAGAGCCTTCATACCTCTCACAGCTTCTTCCTGAACGTACCAGCCTTTTCCGGGTTCATAATTGGCGCCATCGACTGGTACGCGGATCTTCGAATCCGCGGCGGAATCGCTTATGCGATGATGGGATGGTTGCGGCGGTTGGGGGTCCTGCGCCTGGACGGGCGCGCCCCCGGCCGAGGACAGCAATCCAAGCATCACCACCAAGCCAATCAAGCGTAGCCAGAAATTCTGGTGTTTCATCGCAGACCCTCCTGAATAGATTGTGTGGACAAAGATGTTCAACTGCTGTGATCGGGATAAAAATTACATCCCGACGAGATTGATCAACCAGCCCCCAGTAAAACCAGAAAGGATATACACCTAAGTAAGTATGCATATCATTTATACATCACTCAGTTGAAGAATGCAATCGAAAAATCTCTGCCAATTTTTTCGGGCATCCCGCCCATCTTGACCACCCATGTACCAGCAGGTTGCCTGACGGCGATTCGTTGACAGCCCCGCGCCGCTCTGGTATGCTTGATGCGAATGTCCGGGTGGGACCGGCGCGGCGGAATC
>DAOTVW010000116.1:0-11110 GCA_034436035.1 Anaerolineales bacterium | reverse complement strand
GAATCAGCCCAATCAAGCGCTTCTCGTCCAGTGTAGGCAATATCCACCGCGTAGCCCTGCTCTTCCAAGCCACGCTTGAGATAATTGGCAATTTTTCGATCATCTTCGACCACTAATATGCGCATCAAGCACTCCTACTTAAAGTATAGCAGGGAAAGATGAAGAAAAGATGAAAAAGGGTTACAATAAATCGATTTATAAAAATGGTGTTCCTAATTTTTATAAAATATGGGAAAATATCTGAAATAGAATTTATTACCCAAAGCAGTGAGGGTATTTGTTATGACACGAATTAATTGGCAAAATTATATATCTATTGATCCTGAGATCCATCATGGTGAACCTTGTATCAAAGGGACGCGCATTCCCGTTTCTATCATCATAGGTAGTATTGCAGATGGTATGAGCATTGATGAAGTTCTCAAGGAATATCCACAAATTTCCCGAGAAGAAATTCAAGCTGTGTTAGCGTATGCTGCTGATTTAGTTCGACAAGAATGGATACTTCCTTTAGGCAAATGATGACTATGGCTTTTGGTGTAAAATTAGACGAAAATATACCACGATCTGCTTTAGAGCTATTATTAGAATTTGGATATGATGCTCATAATGTTTATGAACAAAAATTAAGTGGATGTAAAGATTTAATTTTATGGGAAGCGGTTCAAAAAGAAAAACGTTTTCTAATTACAGCTGATAAAGGCTTTGCTGATGTTCGACTTTTTCCACCAGGAACACATTATGGGATATTACTCTTACGGCCGGAGGAAGATGGGATTCGACCAATTTTATCCCTTCTCCATAAAGTTATTGACTTATATAATCTGGAAATCCTCGTTGGAACAATCACTGTTGTAACCAAACGCGGTATCCGAGTTAGGAGAATTTAAATTTGTAAATTTTAATATGAAGAAAGAGGCTGGCTAAATTAGCCAGCCTCTTTCTTCATGAACAGCGTTTAGTTATTTTCGCCGCTCTCCGCTCCTAGCACACTCCCTGTCATGGCATCAACCTTGACATCTGTGCCATTCGAGAATTGGACGCTGTAGACCAGCTTACCGTTTTCATCATCCAACTGAACCTGGCTCGCTGAACCAGCGTTCAAGTAAGATTCTGCAGCTTGCTGTGCAGCTTGAGCGGTAATAGCGGGGGTTCCAACCGGAGCTTCATCCTTGCCATCCGAGGATTTCTCTTCCTGGCCTTGTTGCTCCGTATCTGGGCCATTTTGGTCGCCAACCTGCTCGTTGACATTGTCAGTGTCCGTTGCGCTCTTGACTTCAGTCCCTTCTTGAGTGGACTGGCTGGTGATTTGCTCCTGCGTCTTTGCAGGTGGGGTGCTTGTTTGGGCATAAACTTTCATGCTAATTGCCCCCATTGCTCCAACCAAGAGCAAAGCAATGGCAGCTAAAGCAAACATTCTATTGATTTTCATCGTAATTCTCCTTTCTAAATTCAACGCCTGTTTGGCGCTGTTGATGATGATTGTAGCTTCCCAATATGAAATCATCGTGAAGCGAAAATGAATCATTCCCCCGAGTTTGATGAAGATTTTTTCATTTTATCAATAAAGACTTACGGACGTAAATGATACGGAATATCAATGATTACCCGCTGAAATCCCATTCGCCGCCGCCGATAAAGTAGGGTTGTCTTGATTAACCAAGCAGTTTGATTATGGAGCAAATTCTGCCACCAGCGCGCTGGTACAAATTCCGGCAAAATTATCGCCGCGAGACTTCCATCTTGGTGCTGGCGATCGGTTTCGTCTAGATAGTCTATTAACGGTTTTACAATAGACCGATAGGGGGATGGCAACACGACTAAAGGAATATCTGGCCAGATTGTCACCCATTTTTGTCGGATAGTCTCACCAGAATTTGGTTCAATTTCAACGAATACTGCTGTGATATCCGTTGAAACGGTGCGCGCAAATGTAATTGCCGCCTCAGCACCGCGATTAATTCCTACCACTGGAATCACCACTCTTTTCACCAAATTTGTCCCCAAGCGCTCAAACGGTTCCGTAATAGCAATCTGTTCTCGGATGGCTTGATAATGACTGTGAATTTTCCGAAAACCAAGAACCAGAATGGGGATCATGAGTACCGTTACCCACGCACCCTCCAAAAATTTACTCATACCAATGACCAATACGGTAAGACCGGTGGCAAATGCACCTAATCCGTTCAAGAATAACTTTATAACCCATCTGCTACCCTTCAATCGGAACCAATGAACAACCATCCCGCTTTGGGAAAAGGTAAAAGCCAAAAAAGCACCCACCGCAAAAAGCGGGATCAATGCATGCGTATCTCCATTAAAGAGAACAATCAAGCCTCCCGTTGCTAAGGCGAGCAGGATGATACCATTAGAATAGACAAGACGATCGCCAAGGTAGATTAATTGGCGAGGTAGATAACCATCCCGAGCTAAAATTGCGGAAAGGCGGGGGAAATCCGCAAAACTGGTGTTTGCAGCAACCGCAAGGATCAATAGTGTACTTATCTGAATGACAAAATAAGGCAGTCCGTAGCCTAATAGACGATGCGCCAACGCAGAAAGAATCGTCTCATCCGGGTTAGGAACAACCCCTAAAAATTGTGTTAATCCAACACTACCAATAAATAACGTGCCCATAATCATAGCCATGACGATGAGTGTCTTCCCGGCATTTTGCGATTCTGGTGGTCGAAAGGCTGGCACCCCATTGCTGATTGCTTCAATACCGGTTAACGCGGTACAGCCAGTCGAAAAAGCATGTAAGATAAGAAATGGGGTCAATGGCTGAACACTTGGCAGGGCGGTTGCCGGAAAAGGTTGCGAACCATGCAGCACAAGTTGAATCACTCCATAAAGCAGCATGGGCAGATAGGTAATAAGGAATAAATAAACCGGGATTGCCATGATGGTACCAGTATCCCTTAGGCCGCGGAGGTTCAATATTGTCAAGAGAAGCAATAATAACAAAGCAAGGGTGACGCGATAGCTCCAGAGAACCGGAAAAGCAGAAGCGATTGCCTCCACACCAGCTGTCAAGCTGACTGCCGCAGTAAGCAAATAATCCAATAACAGAGCTGCAGCTGCCACTAAAGCTGCTGCATTACCAAGATTTTCTTTTGCAACTGTATACGCTCCACCACCGCCAGGATAACCATGAATGGTTTGATAATAGGACAATGCCACAATCCCTAATAACCCACTAATTGCTAAACCGATCGGCCAGGCTAATTGCAAGCCAGCAACACCAGCAAGCGCCAAGCCCAAATATATTTCTTGATTGGCATAGGCGATGGAAGATAACGCATCGGGAGAAAAGGCGGCTAAGGCACGGATTTTATTTAATCGTTCTTCCTTAGCTTGTTTTGTCTCTATTGGAGGACCGATTAGAAAATGATAAAAATGTTCTAACATAAAACCCCTAATTGAAAATTAAAGCTTCCAGCTAGAACGGATAAATCCTTTTGTATTGACAAATTTATTTTAATCCCGTTATATCTCACTGGCAACAAAATTCGTTACAGCATTATCCAGGGGATGCCGCTCTATTTCATCCATCGTTCCCACCTGACGCACCACCCCATCCAATAACACTGCCACGCGATCCCCTAAACGGGCAGCTTCTTTTAAGTGATGGGTGACAAATAAAGTTGTTCGGTGATTGTGATTCAGCAATCCAGCAAGATCATCCAGCAGGCGCAATCGTGATGGTGGATCTAAAGCGGAAAAAGGCTCATCCAAGAGTAACAATTGCGGCTCAAGCACTAACGCGCGCGCCAAACTCACCCGATGTGCTTCACCGCCCGAGAGCTGTGAAACCTTACGCTTGGCAATTTCAGAGAGATTGAGCTTCTCCAGCCAGGATTGCACAGCCTTTACGGCTTCTTTTTTTGAAATGCCGCGCAATCGTAAACCGAGGATGATATTGTCCATTACTGTACCATCTACTAACAACGGTTCCTGGAAGACTATGGACATCTGACGGCGATAAGATAAATCATCCCATTCATCCATGGGCACATTTTTATACAATATCTTTCCTTGAGTGGGTTGTATTAACCGCGCGAGTGTGAGCAATAAAGTGGATTTTCCAGCACCATTCGGACCAACAACGGCTAGCACTTCCCCCGCATATAAAGCTAACTCGTTGACAAATAAGACTGGCTTTTTACCCCTCTTCACCAATACATTGTGCATCTCTAAAAGCGGAGATGATGTTTCCTTCATGCTTTTTTCGCCCGTTGTTGAATCCAGGTCAAAGCCCAGTTGACCAAAAACGTGATCACCAGCAACAAGATGCCTAGGCCAAGGGCGACATCAAAATTTCCTTTGCTGGTTTCAAGGACAATCGCAGTGGTTAAAACGCGCGTTTGATAACGGATATTACCACCCACCATCATGCTGGCACCCACCTCCGAGATCACTGATCCAAATCCCGCCATCAACGCTGCCAAAAGTGGCAAGCGTGCTTCTCTCCAGAGGATAATGACCATTTGAATTTTTGATGCGCCTAGCCCTAACAATTGGTATTGCAGTCTTGGATCTAAGGCTTGTAACGCTGCAGCGGTTAACCCGCTTACCACCGGAGCAGCAATGATCACCTGGGCAATGACAATGGCTGTAGGGGTATATATCAAATTTAAATCACCGAAAGGACCCGAGCGCCATAACATCATTGCCACAAACAAACCCACCACCACCGGGGGCAGCCCCATCCCGGTGTTGACCAAGCTGAGCAAAAAGGATCGCCCCGGAAAAGTTTTCAGTGCCAATACACTGCCGAGGGGCAAACCGATTAACAGGCTCAACAATGTGGCTATGCCAGAAATCTTTAGGGAGAGCAGTGTGATCTGAAAAACTTCGTTATTCAACATTATCTTAGAACCAATAATTGACCAAACCAGGTTAGCGTTGAGGAAGGATACAACTTTCGTATCCTTCTTCTCCATCGAGCTTTTAAATTAATTAAGGAAGCCCTAGTTCCGCATCTGTTTTATCCGCATCCGCAAAGAAAAGCGCCTGCCCATATTGATCTACGCCAAATTTGGCGATGACTTGTTGCGTCTCAGGCGCAATGATAAATTTCAGGAAAGCCAGCGCCCCTGCATAATTGACTTCACGCCACTTATCCGGATTGACGGTGATGACGTGATACACGTTCAATAATGCTTTATCTCCTTCAACGAGAATCAAAAGGTTGAGATTTTTCTGATTCGCCAGGAAAGTAGCTCGGTCTGTCAAAACATACGCGCCCTTCTCAGACGCTACTGTTAGAGTCGCTGCCATCCCTTGACCGGTCTCAATATACCAGGGCATACCCTTTGGATCCAGATCGTCTTTTTTCCATAAGCTCAATTCCATTTTATGCGTCCCAGAATCATCACCACGGGAAACAAAGTTGGCATTGGCTTGATAAATGAGTTTAAAGGCATCGATTGCACTTTTCCCTTTAATCCCAGCCGGGTCAGCAGTAGCACCAGCAATTACAAAATCATTATGCATAACCAACGCGCGATCTTTGCCGTTTCCCGCTTGCATAAATTCCACCTCTGAACTTGGTGCATGGACCAACAATACATCTGCATTGCCATCCGCCCCCATTTGTAACGCCTGCCCGGTTCCAACTGCCACGACTTTAACCCGATAACCGCTTTGCTGCTCAAAGAGTGGAATCAAGACATCCAGCAGACCGGAATCTTGCGTGGAAGTTGTCGTCGCCAAAATGATATCTTTTGAATTTGAACTGGTTTGGTTTTCTGGCGACATAGTCATTTGTGCTGTGCTTGCAGGTGTAATGAGAATTGCAGGGATAGATGTCACTCCGGCTTCTTCCGGAGTTATGCTTTGCTGTGCCGCTGGCGCTATAGTTTTCACTGGCACACACGCCCCGCTCATCAAAGCTACCATTATCAAAATGAAACGCAAAGACTTTTTCAAGGAAATTTTTTATCCTTTCAAAACAAGATTTGCTCGCCACTGTGAGCGAGGTTATAGCCTGGGAGAGCACCGGTCTGGCGTTGATACTGCGAACTGGAAATAAAATCCAAGATCGGGCGCATCGCCTCATTGTATTGATCGAGAAAAACTAAGTCATAACGCTCTTCAAATAAGGGGATAAAACCCAAACCATATTGATAAGCAGCCGCCTGCAAACCTAATGCAGCATCAGCCTTCCCTTCCAAAACGTATCGGGCAGTTTGGGTGTGTGTACTCAATTGCTGCTCATAGCCGTTGATGCTTTCGGGAGCAATACCTAATTTTCTCAATTCGGCATCAAACCAAAGGCGTGTCCCCGATCCTTCATTGCGGTTGACAAAACGAATATCGCGCCGAACGATATCTTCTAAACCAAATACTCCCTTTGGATTGCCCGCTGCAACGATTAAACCCTGGACGCGCCGGGCAAGTGTGACAACGTTTAACGCCCAATCGGGAAAAAGGTGGCGTAAGGTGGGGATGTTATATTCTCCGCTATGACTATCGTAGATATGCGCTCCTGCCACCTGACAGACTCCCTGACGCAGGTTAATTAAGCCATTCAATGACCCCACGGGTAACACAACTAATTGTAAATGCTTAGAAACCAGCTCGGCGAGGCGTTCTACCGCTAAATCATGACTGCCACAAAAAATGAGCAGGGGTTTATCACTTTTTGGAAGCACCCAATGTTGAATCAGGTAAGCGGCTGCTTTTGCCCGATAATATTTTTCGGTCACCCGCTCCCTTTTGCGTATCTCAACCAGCTCTACTAAACCGGCTTCTTGCAAAACCAATAGATGGTGGCGAACCCAGGCAGGCGAGTGTTGCAGCCACTCCGCTAGTTGAGATAGGGTTCCCGGCTGACTCATCAAGCGTTGCAAAATCATCAGCCGATGCCCATCTGATAACGCTCTGATCTGAATCGGCGATTCGATAGTGCTAGCGGTGTTCATTACGATTAAGTATTTCCTTAATCGTAATTATAACATAAATAAATTAAACAACCCCCAAGTCCTGAATAGCTTCACAACGAGGAGAAGAATCAATGAATAAGCCTATCACTCCGCTGAGACATGCAAATCCGCCTTCCAGAATTCTAGTCCATCCACCCTCGTATACAGGAGAACTCCTCTCTCGCAGGCATAGATACTCATACACCCCTTTCATCTTCGACCACAGGGTAATTTTGTAAGATTTCAGCAACTGATCCAAGCGCCGACCTGGCGCGGAAATTCGAGCCGTTAAAAGCCTGCCAGGGGAGCGGCTGTTGCAACGATCTTCGATGCTTAAAACAAGCCAGCACTGCCGCCACTTTCACCGTCACTTCATCCGGCATAGAATGATCTAATAAATGTTACGTCAGCAGCGGGATTTCATCCGGAGAGAGTTGCAAAAAATAGGTCTCGTCCAGGGCAGTTCTTTGAGTCTCCCGACACGTCATGGGCTAGATTTCGCGGTCAAGATTTTGCCGGAGGATCAAGCCATCCACATGAACCAGATTGAGCGCAACGACAAATCCAAAAGCCGTTATCCAGATAGCTAAGGCATATCTTTGCTCACGTTGGAAAATTTCCAGGAGCAGGATGGCTATCAATCAGATCCCTATCCAGATCAGAAAAACATGCATGTACATTCGCAAGCGAGAGAAACCATAGGCGGCTTTATATAAGGTTAGCCGCTGGTACGCCGATAACAAAATCACCATCACCAACCCCACCAGAATTGCGCTCAAGGCGCGGAATAATCCCTGCTGCCAGCCGCTCCTGCGGTTGGTGAGCGCAGATAATACCAGCAGTAACAGGAGCGAGCCAAATGCCACCAGCACCAGCTGGCCGAAACCGCGCCGCGCATATTCTGCGTACGTGTAGTCTAGAATTTGTATAAAATTTTTATAAGAAATACCTTATGTATGATGTACCGAAACAATTTTGTGTTAAAATTTTTATTTAGTCTAATGAAAATAATCGGTTCAGTCAGGATGGAAGTCTATGAAAAAAAGAGGAATCATTATTGCAGTCACTATACTCGCCCTTCTCGTAGTGTTTTTCTTTTATAACCGCTCTCGCCAGCAACAACTTGCCAAAGCTTCTGCTAAATACGAGACGGTTGCGGTGCAGCGCGGGCAATTGACTGCCACTATTGGTGGCACCGGCAGCGTCCATGCCAATCAAACCGTTGTCCTCACTTGGCAAACCAGCGGAACGGTAGAGAAAGTCAACGTGAAAGTGGGTGATCAGGTGAGTGCAGGCATGGAATTAGCCAACTTGCGGCGCGATAGCCTCCCTCAAAACATCATCATGGCTCAAGCCGATTTAACCCAGGCGAAACAGGCATTAGAGGATTTATACACGAACGCCGAAACGCAAAAAAATAATGCCATGCAGGCGATCACAAAATATGCCAATGCGGTGCGCGATGCCCAGTATCAATTAGATAACTTTACCGTCCCAACTTCACAGATCGGTCTGGATCCTATCGAGGCGCTTGATAAAATGAAACAAAAACTCGATCAAGCGCGCGCCGCTTTTGAACCGTATAAATATAAATCAGTGGACGATCCAACTCGCAAAGACCTCAAAGAAGCGCTCGATAACGCCCAGAGTGATTATGACGCCGCGGTAAAACGCTTACAATATGTCTATAACCTCGATGTGGCTACTTCGAATCTCAACAAAGCCCGTCAGGATTATGAAAAATGGAAAAATGGTCCCGCACCCGAAGATGTTGCAGCCGCTGAGGCGCGCATAGCAGCTGCCGAAGCCACGGTAAATCTCGCAAAATTGACCGCTCCTTTCAGTGGCACCGTTACCCAGGTGGAGATCAAACCTGGCGATCAAGTTACACCGGGAAAAATTGCTTTCCGCATTGACGATCTCTCCAGTTTACAAGTAGATGTCGAGATCTCCGAAGTGGATATCAATCGTGTACAAATTGGTCAAGATGCCATATTGAACTTTGATGCCATCTTAGGGAAAGATTATCACGGAAAAGTCAAAGAGGTTGCTCCGGTTGGCACAATCAATCAAGGTGTGGTCGATTTCATCGTCACGATTGAATTAAATGACGCCGACGCTCAGGTCAAGCCTGGCATGACCGCAGCAGCAAACATTATCGTGGAACAATTGAATGATGTTTTAATGGTGCCTAATCGCGCCGTCCGCTTGGTGGAAGGGAAGCGGGTGGTATATATCCTGCGCAATGGGACTCCTCAACCTGTGCCGGTGACATTAGGTGCTTCATCCGATGTGAACAGCCAGGTCTTAGAAGGAGAAATCAAAGTAGGTGATTTAGTGGTGCTCAATCCACCGGTAACTTTCCAGCAAAATGGACAACCTCCATTCGCGAACGGTGGTAATTAAGTGTTCTTCTTGCGGTTTTGCGCTTGTAGTGGTTCAACTCTCTCGATAAGAAAGGATGGCAGAGATGAGTGACGCGGTAATTCAGGCGAAAAATTTAACCAAAGTATATAAAATGGGTGAAGTGGAAGTACACGCCTTATGCGGTCTCTCGATGGAAGTCCAACGCGGCGAAGTAATTGCCATCATGGGTCCCTCCGGATCTGGCAAATCCACATTAATGAACATCCTTGGCTGCCTCGATCGCCCAACCAGCGGTGATTATATCCTCGATGGGGAAAACGTATCCAAGTTGACAGACGATGAACTTGCCATTATCCGCAATAAGAAAGTTGGTTTTGTCTTCCAAAGTTTTAATCTGTTACCGCGCGCCACTGCCTTGGCGAATGTGGAATTACCGTTGCGATATGCTGGGGTTAATCATAACCGGCGCGATTTCGCAATCGCTGCCCTGCAAGCCGTTGGTTTAGGAGAACGCTTATATCATCGCCCGAATGAACTCTCTGGCGGACAACAGCAACGGGTGGCGATCGCCCGCGCTCTGGTCAATAATCCGGCAATCATCCTCGCCGATGAACCGACTGGCAATTTGGATAGCAAATCAGGTGAGGAAATAATGGATCTCTTACTTTCATTGAACAGGGAACGGGGCACAACCCTGGTGATCGTCACCCATGACCCTGATATCGCAACCCGCGCGCAGCGCATCATTCATATCCGCGATGGCGAAGTAGTCAGTGAGGAAAAAGCATGAATATTATTGCCTCTTTTTTCGAAGCATTAGAAAGCTTGACCAGCAATAAACTACGCTCTGGGTTGACTATTCTTGGTATCGTTATTGGAGTCGCGGCGGTAATTGCCATGATCTCGATCGGGCGCGGAGCAGAAAATTCCATCACCGGCTCAATCCAAGGCATCGGTACTAACCTGCTCTTTGTTTTCCGCGGCGGATCAGCAGATGTTCGTAACCCGCAACCCATAACCTTAGGCGATGTCAATGCAATCAGCGATCCTTTCCAAGCACCTTCGGTGGCACATGTTGCAGCCATCTTACAAGGTCAGGCAAAAGTGACCTATGCTGGCGAAAGTCAGGTAACCACAGTCGAAGGGATTACACCCGAATATGCCATTGTGCGCAACTACCATACGACAGAAGGGGAATTTATCTCCGAAGAACACATGTTGGGACGCTCTTCTGTGGCTTTATTAGGGCCGGATATCGCCGATAAACTGTTTGGCCGTAAATCCGGGATTGTCGGGGAAACTGTGCGAATCGAAGGACAACCATTCCGCGTGATCGGGATCCTTGAATCAAAAGGCGGTTCTTCCTTTTCTAACCAAGACGATCGGATATTGATTCCTTTAACCACCGCACAAGCACGCTTATTCCATCGCAGCAATCGTGATCAAGTAGATTTATTGATGGTGGAAGCCATCAGCCCCGATGCAGTGCCAAGCGCCAGCGATCAAGTAGCGCAAATTTTACGCTATCGCCACAAGACCAAAATTGGCGAAGATGACTTCACCATCCTCACTCAACAAGATTTTCTGGATACGGCGCGCACGATCACGAATATCCTGACCATTTTCCTGGGTGGAATTGCGGCTATCTCCTTATTAGTCGGTGGCATCGGTATTATGAACATTATGCTGGTTTCGGTGACTGAACGCACGCGCGAAATCGGTTTACGCAAAGCATTAGGCGCACGTAAAATAGATATCATGGTGCAATTCCTGACCGAATCAGCTGCATTGAGCCTGGTTGGCGGGATCATCGG
>DAOTVW010000115.1:0-6547 GCA_034436035.1 Anaerolineales bacterium | reverse complement strand
TAGGCTATCGCTAGGAATTTGGAGGAGGCTGCGAGTGAGCTTAAAATTCCTAACTTACAGGTATAATAACGTCATCTCATCTTACTATTTTTAGGAGCACTGCATGTCTTGGGTTGGTCAATCCGTTCAACGTATTGATGCTGTCGGCAAAGTTACCGGTCAAACCGTTTACCCCGGCGATATCAATCTTCCCGATCAGGTTTACATGAAAATCCTTTTTGCAAAATATCCCCATGCCATTATCCACAAAATTGACACATCAAAAGCAGAAGCGCTGGATGGCGTACTGGCAATTCTTACTGCAAAAGATGTGCCCAATAATGAATATGGTCTCAATACACCCGATCAACCCGTGCTGTGCGGACCCGGTTCCAATAAGCCCTATGCCGATCGGGTGCGTTGCGTTGCCGATCAGGTTGCCTTGGTCATTGCAGAAAGTGAGGAAATTGCGGCTCAGGCACGTGATCTCATCGAAGTGGATTACGAATTATTGCCGGTGGTAACCGACGCAGTAGAAGCAATGAAACCACAAGCCCCACAATTACATCCCGAGCTAGCATCGAATGTCTTTTGCCATTACCGCATCCGCAAAGGGGATGTCCAAGCTGCCTTTGCCCGCAGCGATGTCATCATCGAGGGTGAATACCGTACCCCAGCCCAGGAACATGCCTACCTGCAACCAGAAGCCGGTATCGGCTATATTGATGAAGAGGGGCGCATCACGATCCAAGTAGCCGGACAATGGACTCACGAAGATCAGGAACAAATCGCCCACGCGCTCAACCTTCCGCTGGATAAAATTCGCGTGATTTATCCCGCTATTGGAGGTGCTTTTGGCGGGCGAGAAGATATGTCTATTCAAATTGTGCTGGCACTCGCGGTCCTGCGTCTCCATGAACGGGGCATCGATCGTCCAATAAAAATTGTTTGGAGCCGTGAGGAATCGATCATTGGCCATCACAAGCGGCACCCATATCTCATCCGCACCCGCTGGGGAGCCACCAGGGAAGGGCGGGTAATCGCAGTAGAAGCGGAATTAATTGCCGATGGCGGCGCATATATCTATACTTCAACCAAAGTACTAGGCAATGCCACCTTGCTCGTTACCGGTGCCTATGAAATTGAAAATGTGAAAGTGGATTCGTACGCCGTTTATACCAACAACCTCCCCAATGGCGCATTTCGCGGTTTTGGTGGCCCGCAAGCCAATTTTGCCGCCGAGATGCAGATGAATCGTTTAGCGCAAGCATTAGGGATGGATGCGGTTGAAATACGCATGCGCAATATCTTACGTGAGGGCTCTATCCTCTCGGTTGGCACTCCTTTACCCCCCGGAGTGAGTATGCCCGAAGTAGTGGAAGCCTGCGCCAAAGCTGGTGGGTGGAAGCGCTCCCCCCAGGGTTGGGTTAGGGAAGAAAGCCCTCAACAAAAAGATTTTCCCTTACGGCGCGGCAAAGGTTTTGCTTGTGGCTTTAAAAACGTTGGGTTTTCATTTGGCGCACCGGAAAATTCTTGGGCGACCGTCGAGCTATATGGGGATACGGAAATCCAACAAGCTATCGTTCACCAGGCAGGTGCTGATGTTGGACAAGGTGCCCATACAGTAATGGCACAGATGGCAGCGGAAGCGCTGGGGATTCCCATTGAACGGGTGCGCATGGTCGTTTCTGATACAGCGAAAACGGACAATTCTGGCTCAGCCTCTGCCTCGCGCCTGACCTTTATGGCTGGAAATGCGATTAAAGGTGCATGCGAACAAGCTCTGATTCGTTGGAACAATGAGGAACGTCCCGCCATTGGGCGCTACCAATATCGTCCCCCCGCAACGACCCCGTTTGATCCCCAAACCGGTAAGGCGGAACCCAATTTTGCCTATGGCTATGTTGCGCAAGTGGTCACTGTGGAAGTGGACATAGAGACCGGGCATGTGCGCGTATTGGATGTCATTTCCGCAGACGATGTGGGTAAAGCCGTAAACCCCCAGCAGGTGCAGGGACAAATCGAGGGCGCAGTAGTACAGGCACAAGGTTACGCTATTTTAGAAAACTTTGTCCAAAAAGATGGTTATGTTCAAACCCCTCATTTTTCCACGTATCTCATTCCGACAGTGCTGGATGTACCGGAACGGGTTGAATCGCTCATCTTAGAGTACCCCGATCCGATTGGGCCATGGGGGGCGCGCGGAATGGCGGAGATGCCTTTTCTCCCCCTCGCCCCAGCAATTGTGGCAGCAGTTCAGGATGCCACGGGAGTGTGGTTCCATGAATTTCCGCTCACACCTGAACGCGTCCTACAGGGATTACAGAAAAAATATACAGGATAGTCAATTGTCTGTTAGCGCATTAACCGGAGCGAGCAATGTGTGTTTAGCCTCGCTCCGATACAAAATATCAGCACATTCTGAACCCTTCTCTCTCCAGGATAAACCTTGTTAGAGTTATTGGAAGCATACGGTTTCTTTGGGTTACAGCAAGGCTCAGCAGTCCTGCTCGGAGTGGTGCGGGCGAAGATCCTGGCCGCTTTATTAGGACCGTATGGGGTGGGGGTTTTCTCACAAGCTAATCAATTTTTCTCGCTCCTACAATCATTTTTTGGGCTTGGATTGAGCGGCAGTCTAACCAAGCTGATCGCGGAATATCGCAGCAACGAGGATTTCAAACGACTCAACCAAACCATCGTTTCGGTGATCACGTTATATGGTCTATTAGGCATCGCATTGATATTGATCTTTTCTTTGGCTGCCAAACCGATTACCCAATTCACCTTCAACGACCTTCGCTACCAACCGTATATTCTCATCGTCAGCATTTCTGCCTTAGCCTGGGTGGAATCCTTTGCCATCTTGCTTATCTTCCGCGGTTTACTTCATTGGAAAGAATCATCCTTCGTAGCCATTGTAGGAAATGCTACAAATATCGTTATCGTTGCGGGGTGCGTCTTTTTATGGGGTATCACTGGCGCAGTGATCTCCCTCATGCTTTCTCAACTCGTTAATTTAATCTTTGGATTATATTTCTTGCTTAAATTAATTGCGCCGCGTCATCAAATTCGCTTCTGGCAATTTGCTCCCAGCAAGGAGATACTCCAACGCTTGTTTCATTTTGCCGCCCCAATTATGATTTTGAACATCTTTGCCGACCTGGGATTTTTGTTCATCCGCAGTCAAATCGTACACCAATACGGCGCTGATAATAATGGATTATATCAAGCGATAATCAGTGTCTCCTCCGCTTACCTTGGTTTTTTGACCACGTCGGTTTGGTCTTACGGGATTCCGAAAATATCCTCCCTGACCCAAAACCGGGCTGAAGCGATAAACATCCAAAATAACGGTTTGCGGGTGAGTCTCTTGGCGCTGGCGCCGTTCAGCATTGCCCTCTTAGCCGGGCGGGAAGTTTGGATCCCGATATTATATAGTCGAGCATTCTTAAGCATCGCCCCGTTGTTTATCTGGCAAGTGATGGGGGATATTATCCTTGTCACCCGCCAGAATATCCTGATCACCTTGATTCCCTTTGAGAAAATCAGAAACTATTTCATTGAAGGTATACTTTACTGGGCGGGATGGACTATTTCTGCGGTAGTTGGCATCCCCAAATGGGGCATCCTATCCCCACTGGTAACATATTTTGGCATCAATGTCATCATGCTGATAGGCGATATCTTTTATCAAAGCAGAGCCAGCGGTTTTCGGTTGAGCAAAAGCAATCGCATGATGATGTTTAAAGGTTTCCCATTATTAATTCTCGGATATGCGGCAGCACAATTCATTCCATCCATTTTGCTGCGCATTGCAATTTGCAGTGTTATCATTTTGATCATGCTGCTATGGATTCCATCAAGAAGCGAAATTCAGAAAGCCATCGCATATCTTCTTTCATTATGGAATAAATACATTCGTAAAGAAATCAGACCATGATCATTCACTCGCCCCAGAAAACGATTACGAATGGAGAAGTAATCCTCAGCGCTGATGTAGAATTTTCTCGACCCATCCAAGATATCCCAAAACAGCTGTGGTTTGCTTTTCCAGAGAGTTATGCACCATATGTGGTAACAACCTCTGACCCCTTTGCTTCAACGCTGCTTCAAATTGCTATGTTCTTTGGGGAAAATTTAGAGGTAAGGGGAAGCATCTCACCGCGGCTTGCCTATAATCTAACCGAAATTATGTCATATTACCAACAATGCCAACCGAAACTATACAAACCGATTCAATTTTCCTATGACTCTCTCCTCAGCGAACCCATCCAACCCCTTGGAAAAGTAGGTATGGCGTTTTCAGGCGGAGTGGATTCTTTCTTCACTTTATATAAACATTTACCCCAAAATCAACCAATAAAACAATTTCAACTCACTCATGCCGTATTTATTCATGGATTTGATATTCGCCTTTTCGAAGTTGAAAATTATCAAAGAATCTTTCAGCAATATCACCAGCTTTTCTCTGAATTAGGACTGGAATTAATCCCGGCTCGGACCAATGCATATTTGTTTTCAGAATTTCGCATTGACTGGACACATACTCATGGAGCAGCTTTAGTGGGCATTGCCCAAGCACTGGGTGGATTATTCCGGCGTTTTTACATTTCCGCCGGTATTAACTATGCGCATATCGCGCCAATCGGCACAAACCCTATCACCGATCCGCTTTTCTCTACAGACACTCTGGATATCCATCATACCGGCGCCACACATTCGCGTTATGATAAAATCGCTGAGATTGGAAACTGGGCTCCCCTTTACGATAACGTAAGAGTATGCTTCCATGAGAACCCCGCGAATGAATCCTTAAATTGCAATCACTGCGGAAAATGTATCCTGACATCTATTTTATTAGAACTGACTGGGAACCTTAAGCACTATACCGCCCTTAAAAATCATCTGTCATTAAAAGATTATCTGGTATGGGCAACCGCTCCGCAAAACAGTTATTTTGCTAAAATTATTAGCCAAGAAGCACATCGGATGAAACGCTGGGATATTTTCTTCCCCATGCAGCTCGTTTTATTGAGTCAATGGTTCAAAGCTACATTTTATTTTCCCCTTGTTCACCGTATACCACCAAATTACCTCTATAAAATCAAACGCCGTGTCTTTCGTTATCGATCTGAAATCGAACACGAGAAGGAAAAACTGGATTTCAATAGATAAAATACCAAACCAGTAAATTATTCTCATATCATTATATTGCCAGGATTTACAAGATTACGATAATTGATTTCATTGCAGGGATATGGCTTCACAAACTCGCCAAAATAATTGTTTCCTATAACAATCTTTAAGTAGTAGCTGAGTAGTTACTACAATTCTTTTATAAGCAAGGAAATGATATTCCAATCAATAAGTCAGTACCCTTGCAATGTCTCTCACCACGAGTTCCTTATTTCGCTCAATTACAGAAAGAGGGGGAGGATCAAACTGCTGGGATAGTTTTCCTGCCACATCCGCAGCAGAACACATCCAATAGTCAATCATCTGGTCCTCACAACCCATACTTTGGTAAAGATACCTCACCTTGTTATCCCAGATGAAACCAATTGCAGGAACACGATACACTGCGGCGAGGATATTCGCATGATAACGAGCAGCGATTACAGCTCGGTAACCACTGATGCGGTGAGCTAAAGCGCGCGGGAGGGTAGGTCGCTCCGCTTTCCTTAGTTGCTGCATTCCTGAAGAATGACCACAATATACTTTCCAGGCAAATTCTTCGTCTAACAAGTTGCCATTCGTGAAAATTTCAACCGGCAGTCCTTTGCCACCTGTTTCAGCAACGATTTTTTGCCAATACGCCAACCACTGTCGAGCAGTTACCAGACGAGTAGATATATCATGCGCTTTAAAGTCAGCAAAATTTAATACACCCAACCCAATTTTCTGCTCTTGCGGGTTGGGTATTCTCCCATAAACCTCTTCTGCCCAAAACGCTGCATCGGCGGTTAGGGAAACATCCGGTCGTTGAAATATTTGGCGGAGGTTATCTTGTGATACAAAATCACGAACGCTGATACTCAAAGCGGAATGGACAACTTTCTCCGCCCAGGACTTACCGGTCCGACTCCAGTTCCCTCCTACCCCAACACCAACAATGTGAATGGGGATACCTAGTTGATTCGCTAGACGAGAGAGGAGCAATAGCTTAAAGGGAAAATCAAGATAATTATCCATCAGCAATTGCCCCCCGCCAATGACCAACAAATCCGTTTGCGCGAGGATCCTTTTCCAACGCTCTTCCAATTGAGTTAGATATTGAATCCCAAATTGCAACACATTTATCCAACGATACAGCGTTGGAGTGATAAGCCTGCCGAGCGCGGTAAATTTCGTTTTGAGCGGCGGCTTGGATGCTGCCTGCCAATGGGAACGTCCGGAAATATCCAGCGCCTGGATTGTCGCTGATGGCTCCTGACGTCGAAATAGATAGCCTAGCGATTCATAAATTAATCCATCGCCAAGGTTGGTAGAGTAGATTTCACCAGCGATAGTTATTCGAGGAGCCACCTGTTCACCCTAACACATCCCGATAAATCCGCTCTAATCCGTT
>DAOTVW010000114.1:0-4753 GCA_034436035.1 Anaerolineales bacterium | reverse complement strand
ACGGTTTGACCGGTAACTTTGCCGACAGCATCAATACGTTGAACGGATTGACCAACCCAAGACATGCAGTGCTCCTAAAAATAGTAAGATGAGATGACGTTATTATACCTGTAAGTTAGGAATTTTCAGCCCACTCGCAGCCTCCTCCAAATTCCTAGCGATAGCCTAATGTTGAACGATGTTATTATCTCTTCGAAGGACGTACTTCAGCGGTATAGCAGAATCTCGTAACGACAGCTCGGTTGTTGTCAATGCAAGCGAAGCGAAGCAGTCTCTAGGTCAGGTATGGAGATTGCTTCTGTCGCGATGAGCGCTCCATCGTAATTGTCACTAGTATGATAAACCGATAAGGGTATAGAATCGGGAAGACATGGCAGATCGAATGTCACTAGGTCGAAAGAGGCCGTCTCGCAGCTTCGATCGCCATGTCTATCTCGATTGAGCCCGAACAGTTGCCAGGTCGCAAGAGGCCGTATAAGCTAGTGTGGGCTTGCAATAATTATACAGAAAGGATAATCAAATGACAAGCGGAACCGTAGTAGGAATTGATGTTTGCAAACGCAGCCTCCAAGTTAGAGTGTATGGAGAAAATAAGGATGAAGTTTTTGGCAATGATGCGGATGGGATTATGAGGTTGGCAGAGAAGATGAAAGTTCTCAAGCCGGAATTGATCGTATTTGAAGCCACAGGTGGCTACGAAAGACGAGCAGTGAGAGCACTGAATGAGGCAAACTTTGCTGTGACAATAGTCAATCCAACACGGGTGCGTCGCTTTGCGGAGGGGTTAGGCATTTTGGCCAAGACTGATAAGATCGACGCTTATGTCATTGCCTACTTTGCCAGTGTAGTGCGGCCGTCGGTCAATAGCCGCCAGACGCCTCTGGAAGAGAAATTAGCAGCACTCGTAGAACGCCGTAGGCAGCTTATCGTTGAATTGACAGCAGAAAAGAACCGTCTCTCCACTTGCCCGGATTGCGTACGCGATAGCATTGAAGAACATGTTGATTGGATGGAAGAGCGCATTGAACGGTTAGAGACAGAGATAAAAGTTTGTATCGGCTCGAAACCAGAATGGCAGCAACGCGCTGAGATCATCGATAGTGTGCCAGGGGTAGGAATAGTAACAGCCACGACCATGGTGGCAGAGTTGCCGGAGCTGGGGCAGCTCAACCGCCAGGAAATCGCATCCTTGGTGGGACTGGCTCCTTTCAACAAGGATAGCGGTCCTAAAAAAGGCAAACGCAGGATCTTTGGCGGGCGATCTGGGATACGGCGAACTCTGTATATGGCAGCTCTTTCGGCGATAAGATACAATCCTGTCATCCGAAATTTTTATGAAAATTTGCTCAAGCGTGGTAAAGAAAAGAAAGTTGCTCTTACTGCTAGTATGCGGAAATTATTAGTCATTATTAATGCCCTTGTTCGCAAAGGAGAAGCTTGGCGTTATTCACCAGTATAACTTGAAAAATTACCCTTGACTTTTATCACAGTTGCTGCGAGAGAGCGTTCTTTGCGTTCGAAGCAATCTCCAACCCGGCAGAGAGATGGCTTCGCTTTGCACCTCCTCACATAATATTATACGCTGGCATTTCCTCTTCAAATACCGCCCTTTGGCGATATGACGAATCTCGCCATACCTTAACTAATGCATCTTTATCTTATCCGGGTACTTTACTGGTTTCAGGATGTTACTTTTTTGCCCTATCGCCCATAGTATTTCTTTTCTTAGCGATTATGTTGACTATTTTATCAAGGTATGTTTTTCCATCATTGGAAAACAATTTGCCATTATTGGGTCTGTTCTGTATAACTCGGCCTTCTAATGCTTATCCTCAGTATATGAATTAATCAGATGTACTGGGGAAATGAGCAATACATATTTCGTGTTTTCGCTGTAATCTGCTGTACTAATTTCATTACCCCTTTTTGGGCCATCGCTTATAATTCGTTATTATGCTTGGTTTATCGGTTTTCTATTTTGACCTTCTTGTTCGCTACAGAATTTATGCCTGAACAGTAATAAAATAATTAAAAGGAGTTAATCCATGAAGAACAATTTGACACCCAAACCGGAACACAAATTTACATTTGGGTTATGGACAATCGGGAATACAGGAAGTGACCCTTTCGGAGGATCCGTAAGATCAAAATTATCACCGATCGAACTCGTTCACTTGGTAGCAGATTTAGGTGTATATGGCGTCTGTTTTCATGATAACGACTTGATACCTTTCGATACTTCCCCGAGTGACAGAACCAAAATATTACAGGAGTTCAAAAAAGCTCTGAAAGAGACAGGCCTCGTGGTACCAATGGCAACCACAAATTTATTTTCTCACCCAGTTTTTAAAGATGGAGCTTTTACTTCGAACCAACCAAAAGTACGGAAATATGCCCTTCAAAAAACAATGCAAGCCATTGATTTAGGCGTTGAACTTGGCGCGAAAATATATGTTCTTTGGGGGGGACGAGAAGGTGTCGAAACGGATGCATGTAAAAACCCCCTGGATGCATTGAAATGGTATCGAGAAGCATTAAATTTCCTATGTGACTATGTAATGAATCAAGGCTATGATATCAAATTTGCTTTGGAAGCAAAGCCTAATGAACCACGAGGTGATTTATACTTACCTACAACGGGTGCCATGCTGGGATTCATCCAAACACTCGATCATCCTGAAATGGTGGGCGTGAACCCCGAACTGGCGCATGAACATATGGCAGGCTTAAATTTTCTTCACGCTGTTGCACAAGCTTGGGAAGCAGGCAAACTATTTCACATTGATCTAAATGATCAAAATTACATGAGATTTGACCAGGATTTGCGTTTTGGATCGCAAAACATTAAGCAGGCTTTCTTCTTGGTAAAGTTTTTAGAAGATGTTGGATACAATGGGTGTCGCCATTTTGATGCACATGCTTTTCGAACAGAAGATTACCAAGGTGTCCGTGACTTTGCGATGGGGTGTATGCGTACTTACTTGATATTAAAAGAAAAAGCTGCTCAATTTAATCAAGATCCCGAAATCCAATCTATTCTCAGTGAACTGAAAACACGCGACGCTGAAATGGAAAAATTCGATGGTGATTACGATTCTCAAAAAGCGAAAGCATTAAAAAGCTACCCGTTTGATATATCTGGGATGCAAAATTACAGTTACCATTATGAACGTTTAGATCAGCTCACTATCGAATTACTTTTAGGATTACGATAAAAAATAGGCATAAAAAATGAAAAATGATGTGTATTTATTGGGAATAGACATATCAACGACAAGTGCCAAGGCATTGATAATAAACGATAAAGGGAAGATCATTGCAAGTGCAACATCGAAAATACACTTATATACTCCTAAGCCATTATGGTCCGAACAAGACCCAAACGAATGGTGGAAAGGTATTGTCAAGAGCATTCAAATAGCTATCAAACAAGCCAATATACTGCCAGAAGAGATCAAAGCGATTGGATTAACTGGACAAATGCATAGCTTAGTGGTCCTTGATACGAAAGGAACCGTGCTTCGTCCTGCCATTTTATGGAATGATCAACGCACAGCCGCAGAATGTGAGCAAATCACCAAGTTAATTGGCATGCACCAAATTATTCAAATTTGCGGGAACCAACCATTACCTGGGTTTACAGCCCCCAAAATATTGTGGATCCGGAATAATGAGCCATCCATTTTTCCATCGATTGCTCATATACTTCTACCTAAGGACTACATCCGATACCATTTAACCGGCGATTATGCAATGGATAAAGCTGATGGATCAGGTACGATTTTGTTTGACCTGCAAACACGAAATTGGTCTCAAGCGTTATTGGATAAGTTGGAATTACCTTATGAATGGTTTCCTCCTACTTTCGAAGGACCAGAGATAACCGGCCTGGTTTCAGATTTCGCGGCTAAAATGACCGGATTGCAAAAAGGGACGCCTGTTGTAGCGGGTGGAGGTGATCAGGCTGCCCAAGCAATAGGAGTTGGTGTTGTCGAGAACAACAAAATAGCCATAACATTAGGTACTTCTGGAGTGGTATTTGTACCAACGGATAAACCTTTTATTGAACCAAACGGAAGACTTCATTCATTTTGTCATGCCATACCAAATACGTGGCACTTAATGGGGGTGATGTTATCCGCTGCTGGATCTCTACAATGGTATCATGATCAATTTGCTCCGACAGTAGCATTAGGTAAATTAATCGAACAATCCAAAAATATACCAGCAGGATGCGAAGGTTTATTTTTTCTGCCATATCTGACAGGAGAAAGGACACCGCATGCTGATCCGTATGCGCGGGGAGCTTTCATCGGTTTAACCATAAGACATACAAGAGCTCATTTAACCCGCGCTGTATTGGAGGGCGTCGCTTATGGGATGAGAGATAATTTCGAATTAATAAAAAACACACTGATAGAGAATAACAAAGCAAATTCTAACAATGCTGAAAAGCTACAAATTTATTTATCAGGAGGTGGTACAAAGAGCACCCTCTGGACTCAGATGCTGGCAAATATCCTAAATAAAGAACTATATTTAGTGAATACCACCGAAGGAGCTGCCTATGGTGCGGCTCTACTCGCCGGAGTTGGAGTGGGTATCTGGGAGTCTGTCCAAAAAGCCTGCCAAGAAGTTATTGTAATAAATCAAATTATCAATCCAGAACCTTCTATCGCTGCCGATTATGAAAACCTGTACCAGAAATTTCGACAGCTATATCCAGCTCTAAAACCATATTATTGATTGTATT
>DAOTVW010000113.1:0-6829 GCA_034436035.1 Anaerolineales bacterium | reverse complement strand
GAAGGAATTGTAAATTCCCTGTCCATTGGTGGCCGTATTGCCCCACATGATGACGTTGGTCAGCGTCGGGTTGCTGGTGTAATTCCACATCCCGCCGCCGTTGGCGCTGGCAGAGTTGCCGCTGAAGGTGACATTCGTCAGCGTGGGGCTGCTGTTCCCCTCGTTGTACATCCCGCCGCCATGGCTGGCCGAATTGCCGCTGAAGGTGACATTCGTCAACGTGGGGCTGCTGCTGCTGGAATTGTCCATCCCGCCGCCGACGTAGATGGCGAAATTGCCGCTGAATGCCACGTTCATCAGCGTGGGGCTGCTATGGTTCCAGTTGTACATCCCGCCGCCTGCACTCATGCCGCCTGCACTCATGGCACAGTTGCCCGTGAAGGTCACGTTCATCAGTATCGGGCTGCTGGTCATGTTGCTCATCCCGCTGCCGTAGTCGGTGGCATAGTTACCGCTGAAGGTGACGTTGGTTATCTTTGGGCTACCGCCGCTATTGAACACTCCACCGCCGCGCTCGCTGGGCCACTGTCCAGTGGCCAGCCCGGCGGTGATGACGAAGCCGTCCAGTACCGCGGTGTTGTCCGTCTTGTCGCTGCTGACGACGTGGTAAGCGTTAGCACCCTGGATGTCGTTCCAGGTCTCGGCGATGAAGTTGCCGTCTGTGTTGATGTCGTCATGATCAATGTCGCCGCTGAGGATGGTGATATTAGCCTGCCAATTTCGTTGGTTGCGGCTGTTCTCTGTACCCTCAAAGCCGCCGTAGATTGCCACGCCATTCTTCAGGTTGAAGGTATCGGCCCGGTTTGTGCCAGGATAATAGACGCCGGCCTTAACCCAAATTTCATCGCCGCTGAATGCCACCGCCAGAGCGTGCTGCAATGTGCAGGCGTTTGCCCAACTGTCGCAGTTGCCGCTATTTACGCCGTCTGGTGCGACACGGAGGATGCCGGGGTTTGCGCGGGCTGCGCTGGCTGGTGCCAAAATCAGTACCAGCAGGAAAAGTGTGGGAAAAAAGCGTGAAATGGATTTGGGAAACATGGCAACCTCCTGAGAGTGAACTTCTCCCCTGCTAGCCAGGAAGCGCCTCAATCTATTTTTTGATGATTACTTGCAATTTTCTCCAATAAGAAGCAGCTTTGGTTGGCACGGAGAAAATATTTATTTTGAAAAATTTTATCACAATTATATTTTTTGAAAAACAAATCAGAAAATGTCATTTCAACAAACAGGTGCCGTTCGAGATAATAATGAAACACAGGGGATAGATTAGGAACACTAGCGATTTGTGGAATCAGGGAAAATTTTCTTCTCGAAGACTATTTATATGATCAGGTGGAACCAGCCAACCTTTTTCAGTGTAAATTCCTCGAAAATTGATTGGAAACATAAAAGAACCACAACAAGATATGGATAGCGTTGAGTACAAAACATAGGTTTTATTTGCATAATCAAGCAGGATCTGTCGATTTAAACCGAATGAATGCATACTAATGATATTTAGGTTAAAGACAAGTTGTTAGAAGTCAAAATCCGTTATCCATAAGTTTTTATTTGTCGAGGCTAATCATTAGCCACAACAGTAGAAAATTTATCTTTTTTTCTAAAATATTAACGTGATATTTTTTAGTATATATCCCCAGACGATAAAAAAACAACTTGCGCTATTCTTATTAAAAGATTAAGAATTTATTAATTCTTCTCTACCTACTTGACTTTTACCCTCATTTTGTTGTATAAACTTTTGAGGTAATCCGCGGTTAATTAGTGGTAAGCCAAACCAATAGGATACCGATTGGGCACTGCTTCCACCGGAATGCTGTGCTTTTTATTGTCAATTTTCCGAAGGAAAGCAATACTGGTAAATACTGGGTATTGATTTTCTTGTGAAAAAAGTGTATTCTAAAATAAATTATAAATAGAAATTAATGGAGTGGTTTCGAGTAGATATGTTAAATGATGACTTTTTGACTGTACTCAGTGAAAGGGAAGATGAAGAAAATCCTGCATTGGCTCGTTTAATTGAGCTGGGCAGGCAAAAATCATTCGTCACCATTGACGATATCCTCAACTTCTTCCCTGAAGCGGAACAGGATGTCGACCAACTAGAAGAAGCATTTGCTGCTTTATTAAGTGCTGGGATCCCATACGTGGATGAAGCAACTGTCGCTGGACCTTCTGACGAAGAATTGGAAGAGGAGGATGTCGAGGAAGAACTGCACAAACAAATCATCCTGGATGATAACTATCTGGCAAATATTGACACAGATGATACAATCGGTCTTTACTTAAAAGAAGTTGGTCGAGTACCATTACTGACTGCTGAAGAAGAAGTTGAACTTTCGCAGCGGATTGAACGCGGCCGCTTAGCACGGGAAGAGCTGGCGCGCGGAAATGTATCAGCTCGTCGGCGTAAGGAACTACAAGCTCTCATTGAAGACGGATGGGCTGCACGGGAACACCTCATCACTGCCAATTCGCGGTTAGTTATCAGCGTCGCCAAGAAGTATATGGGCAGAGGGGTGCCATTCCTGGATTTAATCCAGGAAGGAAATATTGGGTTAATCCGCGCGGCGAAGAAATTTGATTATCGTCGCGGGCACAAATTTAGCACCTATGCGACTTGGTGGATCCGGCAAGCGGTCACACGCGCCATCGCTGATCAAGGACGGACCATTCGAGTTCCGGTGCACATGGGTGACCAGATTAATAAATTACTGCGTGTTCAGCACCAATTAACCCAGCGTCTCGGGCGTGATCCTTCTGTAGAAGAATTAGCCGAAGCATTGGATGTCCCTCCACAAAAAGTGGAGAATATGATTCAGGTAGCACGTCGACCGCTCTCTTTGGAAACTCCAACCGACGATGAAGAAGATTCGGTTTTGGGCGATTTCATTCAAGACGAAGAAGTGTCGGCGCCAGATGAGACCGCCACTTATAATCTTCTGAAAGAGCATCTCGACGTTGTCCTAAACGGCTTGCCGCCCCGTGAAGTCCGCATCTTGCAATTACGCTATGGCTTATTGGATGGACAAGCTTATACACTTGAAGAAGTCGGGCGTAAGATGGGAGTGACACGCGAGCGGGTACGTCAAATCGAAGCGCAAGCATTGAGTCGGCTGCGACATCCAGCTATTCGCCGGAAATTACGCGAATATTTAGGTTAATCATCGTTTAATTTAGAGTACACAAAGGCAAAAATAAATTGCCTTTGTGTACTTTTTATTGCAATTTAACTTTACTCATGACTGATTTATTTAGCCAGGTGAAAAAGCAAGATAATCAGGTAAATTTAGCTTTTCATTCGGATATGTGATAAATCAGCAATCCTTGGCTACCATAAATATCCGTATCTAATTTGGCAATTAAATGATAGGTAGATAAAAATTCCGCATCTTGCAGTAGACTTTTACGCCCATAAACCTCTAGAAACACTACATAATCTGGTTTTAAATCCGTAATAAGTTTGGGCGGGATGGCATAATTAATCACATAATATTTTTCATCCAAGGGATAATATTTTAATGTCTGGCTTGAATTCAAACCGACCGTATCCAATATCCTTGCTTGAGTATAGTAACCGAGCGCTCCAACATCCCCAGCGGCAATTACCATATCTTTTTGGAAAAAGGGTTGCTGGTTTATGATTTCAGCTGCCTGTCGATAAAGGAGTTCGAGTTTATACCATGCCATTTTGGGGGCTGGACGATGGATTCCGTGATCAGGTGAGAGCGTCCAGGCTTGGGAGACCAATAAAGTGGGGATGATGAGCAGAAAGACAAATTTTAAAAGATAAATCAGGGGCGTATTCGCAGAAGTCTGACCTTTATGGATTGTCACAAAAATTTGCTGGATTAATCCATCCAATCCGCTAAATATGGATAAAAAATAGAGGAATAATGGGGGTGTCAGATACCAACGGAAGATTAATGGATGAGCGATTGCAAACACAGCAAAATATAGCCATGGGAAAATCATCACCACAAATGAGCGAGGATGGGCGCGAGTAATATGTCGTATTCCTATAAGAGATAAAAATGGATAAATGAACAGACCGATAAATATCCCAGTGTTATGGAAAGTTGCGTCTTCAAAGAATGGTGTTGCATAATGTTGCATTAACCGAATCAAAGCAGCATTTGCGGGGAGGTGGTAAGCGAGTGATTTTGCAATTATAGAATGAGGGAGCGGGTTCCCGAAATACACTGTAGCAAAGATCACCCAAACGAGAATAGGGAAAGCGAAGATCACAAAGCTTTGCAGGAGAACTTTTCGGGTGAGTTTTTGGTCTTGATGAGTGGAGTAAATTGGATTAGGCCATGGAATGTTTATTTTCAAAGCAGTCCACAAAAAATAGAGCATAATGGGTAGGATAAGGATGAGTGCGTCTGGACGGGTAAGAAAAGCTAAAGCTGCAAAGAATGCACTTCGGCGGTATGCCTGGATGATATAGTAATATGCGGTCATCAGGAGCAGGAATACATAGACGCTTGTCTCTAGACCGCCAATCGCAAATGTGACACTAAACGGCGCAATTGCCCATGCCAGCGCAGTTGCAAAACCGACCCAGGAAGAACATAGTTCTTTCCCTAATTTGAAAAGGAAAAAACAAGTAAAGCCGTCAATGAGGGAATTTACGATGAGAGAAATTTGGGGAAAATCCGCCTTGCTACCTCCAATGGGAAAAGATATCCAGGTTAGTAGCAAAGTATAGAGAGGTGTCGTTGTGCCTAAAATCCGTTCGCCAGGATTAAAAACAAAACCATTATCGTCTAACAGATTTCGTGCATAACGATATGTGATGTATGAATCGTCAATGGTTCGTGGGCCAGCATTCCAGCGAATCAACGCCGCGATTAGCGAAATCAAGATGATCAAATACGGGAATAGATATTTTTTCATCGCAATGAAAGTGAAATAACTTCATAAAGATTATATCGCTTCATGATAACCTTTGTAGAGCGGGTTTTTTAGGTGTCAAAAGTAATTGTTGTCGGGTATGGAAACCCGGCCTACGGATTATCGTGATTGTGCGAAATGAATTTCGCAATACGAATTGTAGCCCGAAATTCATTTCGGGAATGATGCAATACAGGTTGTCGGGTATAGAAACCCGACCTACGCCGGTTTGGATCGGCGGGGACTCAAGTCACGCCTCAGACCATGGAAGAGGCTGTGTCAAAAGGGCAAAAAAATAAGAGATAAAATTGAATTGGAGAAAAATAAGCCGATTATTTGGAATGGTAAAGCTATCTATCCCTTCGCTTTATCACGTATGGGATAGATTTTTCCCTTATTTTCTTGCTTTATCCATTTCCTTTTCTCATCATTTTCCCTAATTTCCGTAAGTTATGGGCTAAACATATCAACCCCCACTCTATTTCGACCTTTTCATTCCCTCGTAAGTGGAATCTTCGGAATCCTAAATTATGCTTGATATTTCCAAAGATACCTTCAAGCTCTGTAGCACGTTGTTTGCGTAACAACCTGCCATGCTCAGAGAGCAAATTCTCTCTGGCTCGTTGGCGATGTTCGCGCAGTTCCAAACTCATCTGAATCCGCCGATTGCCTTGCGACTTGTTGCATTTTTCTTTCAGGGCACAATCAGCACAATCTTTACACTCATATACGCGCCGTTTCGTAAGATAACCGTTTAGTGATCGATATGGAATAGTTTCTTGATACATTAATACTTTTCCTGCTGGGCAGGTGAGGGTATCTGTTTCGGCATTATAGGGGAAGTTCTCCGAACGAAATTGGGCGGCTTGTTGCTTTTCTGGTTTGTGAGTTGGATGTGTGTCTTGGTAAAAAGCATTGTATTTGAGATAATTTCCTTGCCCGTTCCTTTCCAGATAAGCAAAATTCTCTTCGCTGCCGTAGGCACCATCCCCGCATACGTTGCGTGGCTTTTTCCCTCTCGGCCAACTCTGTTGTTCCATATGGGGGATAAAGCAGCCCGAATCCCCAGCCGTTTGATGAATGCTGAAGCCAACTATAAATTGTCCCTCCGCGCCTATCTGCACATTATAAGCGGGACGCGGCCAAGGCTTTGCCGAGGCACGGTCTTCTTTCATCAGCATGCTGCTCGCATCTGGATCGGTCTTTGAATAACTAGAACGGCCTGCCAGTATTTGTTCTTGCTCTTCGTATTTTTCTAAACGAGGTATATATTTCTTTTCCAGTTCCTTTACCATTTTCTTGACCTCTTTCTTTTCCGATTTTCCCTTCAATTGTTCGTTGATCTTGGCAATAATCTCTTGCAACCGTTCTGTATTTATTTCTTCCGAGCTGCCTAATTCTTCTAAATCGTTATCCCCGTATTCCTCATCTTCTGCCCGATTAGCTTCTTCGATCTCGTTCAATAATCCCTGTATCTGCTCTAACAATCCTGCTTTGCTCTTCTTTACCCTCTTTGCCCATACCACTTTGTGCGCATTGGCATCCGCTTCGATCTTCGTCCCATCTACTAAATAGTCTTCCATCTTTACATATCCCATTTCTATCAATACCGTGAGCACGTATGTGAATACCGTCCGTATTTTCCCCTTCAGCGCCTCTCCACGAAACCGAGCAATCGTTCGAAATCCCGGCCGGTTATTTCCCCCCAGCCACATGTAATTCACATTCTCCCGTAATGCTTTCGCTATCCGCCGACTGGTATAAATCTTGTCCACGTAGGCATACACAATCAATTTCAGCATCATCTTCGGATGATAACTGCTCGTTCCCCCTCCTTTGTAATTCTCTAAGAATGAATCCATTTCAATCCCATCGATAATCTTATTTACTACCCGTACAAGATGCCCTTCCGGTATCAATTCCTCTAAATTCG